>PWSG01000066.1 GCA_003564055.1 Syntrophomonadaceae bacterium | reverse complement strand
CGGAAAGAATAGCGCCCATGGCATGTTCACGGACACCAAAATTGATATTGCTGCCTGAAATATTATCAGCCTGAAAATCACCGAAGCCTTTTAAATATGTTTTAGTGGAAGCATTAAGATCGGCCGAGCCACCGATCATGTTAGGCAGATACTCCGCCAGCACTTGCATTACCTGGCCCGAAGCAGCCCTGGTTGCCAGTGGTTTGTCATCAAACTGCCACAACCGCGAATCTTCGACAAGTTCTTCGGGCACCTGACCGGAAAACCAGTTGTCCCATTGTTCGGCCATTTCAGGATACTCCCTGCGATAATCAGCAAAGAGGGCAGTCCATTCTTCTTTTTTTGCTGTTAAAGTTTCTCCAATCTTCGCAAAGTGTTCAGTGACTTCAGGCGGCACATAAAAAGCCGGTTCTGCAGGCCAGCTTAGATTTTCCCTGGTTAAAGCAACTTCTTCCTTGCCAAGAGGCGCACCATGGGCATCTGCAGTACCCTGCTTATTGGGCGACCCGTAACCAATCTTTGTTTTCACCATAAGCAAACTTGGCCGGTTCACCTCCTGCTTTGCTTCGGCAATTGCTTCGGTTAAAAGTTCGACCCTGTTTCCTTCTTCAACCTTTATAACCTGCCAGCCGTAAGCTTCAAACCGCTTGCCAGTATCCTCGGTAAAAGCCAGGTCAGTGCTGCCATCGATAGTAATATCATTATCATCATACAGACAGATTAATTTGCCGAGCTGCAGGTGCCCCGCCAGTGAAGCTGACTCGGAAGTTATCCCTTCCATCATACAGCCGTCACCGGCATAAATATAGGTGTTATGATCAATTAACGGATATCCCTCGCGATTAAACTCAGCTGCCAGGCGGCGTTCGGCAATAGCCATGCCCACAGCATTGGCAAAACCCTGGCCAAGGGGACCGGTGGTAGTCTCAACCCCTGGCGTGTGTCCATATTCCGGGTGCCCCGGAGTTTTACTGCCCCACTGGCGAAAGTTTTTAATTTCTTCAATAGAAAGATCGTAACCAAAAAGGTGCAGAAGAGCATAAAGCAGCATGGAACCGTGACCCGCGGAGAGCACAAAACGATCGCGATCCGGCCAGTTAGGCGCACCCGGACAGTGCTTTAAAAAATGAGACCATAAAGTATAAGCCATAGCTGCTCCACCCATTGGTAAACCAGGGTGTCCGGAATTAGCCTTTTCCACGGCATCGACTGCCAGGAAGCGGATTGTGTTTATAGATTTTTCTTCAATCGCATTCAACTTCAGACAACTCCTTTTTTTAATTGCCGATCACATTCATTTCCATTTCTAAAGCGACATAATTGATCGGGGCTGCACTTAAGCTGCTTTCCTGTTCTTTGCCCAAGACAACTTTATGAATTGCAACCTCAAAACCCTCTACCTGCCTGACAAGGTTGACTGGAAACTCCTGTACGCCCTTTTCCCCGGGTTCAGGCTGAAGTTCTTCTATGCGAAAATCATAATTAATATCGAACACCCAGTCACTATCTTCAAAATACTCAACATCGAAGGAAAGTGAAATCCATTCAAGGGCAAAAACATCCGATTCCTCAACAACCCAGACTAAGAGGCCTTCATAACTGTAGTCCCCGGTAAACTCGGCAATGAAACCAAGTTCTGATTCGAAAAGATCGGGTCCGGCTATAACTTCTCCACTTGACAAATCAAGATGACCATGGCTCAACCAGGGCCAGTAGTAGGTTGGTGGAGTCTCAGGCCTTTCTTTATCAGGTTCTTCATCAACCGGGTCTTCTAATATTGGATCATCTACAACCGGATCTTCGATTTCATGTTCTTCTACTTTTTCCGGTTCTTCTTCAAGCAGGTCTTCTATTACCCCAGGTTCCGGATCACAACCTGCATTAGCGAATAAAAAGATGAGTACAAATAGGGGAAAAAGCAGTGTTTTTGAAACCTGTTTTGCACTCACGGCAATACATCTCCTTTTTACTATTTAAGCATACTAAGGCAAAAAAACTAAAAGGTTAACTGATTTACCTGTGTTCCACTTCGACAAAATAGCTATTTAACCTGCCAGCATGCTTGAACTAAGCAGGGCCAAATCTGAATAATATATAGATTTTAACAAGAAGCAAAGCAGCCCCAGGGATATTTTCGAGTTTGAGATGAAAAGCGCATTATTTACTATTATAATCTAAAAAATTACAAAGGCCATATAAACATGATCAGGGGAATTCCAACCAGAACAATGATTATTTCCAGGGGCAATCCCATCCGCCAGTAATCACTAAATTTATAGCCTCCCGGACCCATGACCAGGGTGTTCGACTGGTGTCCGATCGGGGTCAGAAAAGCGCAGGATGCGCCAACAGCCACGCTCATTAAGAAGGGATCTGCAGATGCGCCCATGCCTGCGGCCACACTAATTGCAATTGGGGCCATTAAAACAGCGGCGGCTGCATTATTTACAAGGTCTGATAAAAACATCGTTCCAACCAAAACCACTGTGAGGGTAATAAAAGGAGCTGCACTACCTGATATATCTAAAATACCAGAGGCAATAAGCCGGGCACCACCAGTTGTTTCCAGGGCCTGGCTAACAGGGATCATCGCCCCGAGCAAAACAATTACCGGCCAATCGACGCTATCATATATTTCACTTAATGATAAAAATCCAGTCAAAACCATAAGTAGTGCTGCTGCCGTAAAGGCAATCTGGATGGATAGAACACCGGTTGCAGCCAGGCTTAGAGCAGCGGCAAAGATAGCTACAGCAAAAGCAACACGCGGCGGCTTCCCTATCCTTAACCCCCTTTCGACCAGGGGCAGCAAACCAAGGGTGGGCAGGACCTCCTGCAGTATTTCTGACGGGCCCTGCAAGAGAAGCACATCACCAACCCGGAAAGAAATATTATCGGGATTTGACCGCAGGCGGCCTCCCTGCCTGGCCAGGCCGATCAGGTTAACCCCGTAACGCGAGCGCAGGTTTAATGTTTTTGCAGTCCGTCCTTCCATTACAGAATCCCTTGTAATTGTAGCTTCCATTATGGTAATTTCATCTGAGCTTAGCTCTTCTTCACCAGTTTTACCGGATTCAGCCAGTTTAAGACCGGTTGTATCAAGTAGTTCCTTTAAATCTTCCGCATTGGCCTTTATAATCAGGGTGTCATCTTCCTTAAAAGTCCTCTGCCTTGAAGGCGCGGGATACTTTTGACCTTCCCGCTGATGACCTACAACCGTGATGTCGCCATCAGTCGCATCCTCAAGATCTTTTATTCGCTTACCGGTCAGGGCAGATTTTTTCGGAACTTTGACTGCTGTTATATAATCTTCAATTTCAAAGATTTCCTCACGCGATAGCTGTCCTTTACGCTTTGGAAGCAGACGCCAACCGATAAGAACAATAAAAATGACTCCGGCCAGCGCTATACCGGCACCGACAGGAGCAAAATCGAACATTCTAAAGGGTTCACCTGCAGCCGTCTCTGCCCTGAAGATAGAAATAATGATATTAGGGGGCGTGCCTACCTGGGTTACGAGCCCGCCGAGCAGCGACCCAAAAGCAAGGGGCATCAAGTAAAGTGACGGCGAAACGTTGTTTTTCCTGGCCATGCGAATTGCTACGGGCATAAAAAGAGCAAGCGCCCCGATGTTATTCATAAAACCGGAACAGATTGTAACCGAAGTGACAAGCACCACAAGCTGGGTAATCGGGTTTTCTCCCACCTTCGACATAAGACGGACAATATAATCGACCATGCCGGAATTAAAAAGGGCACGGCTCAAAATTAACACAGCGGCAACCGTAATAACTGCAGGATGCCCAAAACCTAAAAAAGCATCAGAGGCGGGAACAAGGCCGGAAATAGTAACCACCAGCAGGGCAAAAAGAGCAACCAGGTCATACCGCCAGCGTCCCCAGATAAACAGAACCAGGACCAGGGCTAAAGAAGCAAAAACAATTGCTTGATCGGTTTGCATAGCAACTCCCTAATTAAGAATACTCATTTTAAATTAAATTCAATGACTTGAACTGCTGTTCCTTCATTTTTAAAAATGTTTTTTAAAGAGGCCATACTATCATGATCAGCGGAATAGCAAGAGCTGCAATAATTATTGTAAGTGGAAGACCCATTTTCCAGTAATCTCCGAAATGATATCCTCCGGGCCCCATGACAAGAGTGTTCGACTGATGCCCGATAGGGGTAAGAAAAGCGCAGGAAGCGCCAACCGCTATAATCATCAAAAGCGGATCTGCAGAAACATCAATACCCGCGGCAATACTTAGCGCAATTGGGGCCATAAGCAGGGCAGCAGCGGCGTTATTTACAATATTAGAAAGAAGCATAGTAAATATAAGCAGGATGGTAAGGGTGGCATAGGGAGTGAAGCTTCCGGCAAACCCGTAAATTATACTTCCGATTGTTTCAGCCCCCCCGGATGTTTCCAGGGCCTTGCTGACAGGGATCATTGCCCCAAGCAAAACAATTATCGGCCAATCAATGCTTTCATAAACTTCCCTCAGGGTTACAAACCCTGTGAGCAGCATCAAAACTGCTGCAGTCATAAAAGCAACCTGGATCGGAACAAACCCCAGTGCCGTGCTGCCAAGGGCTGCAGCGAATATGGCTAAACTGAGCAATATCCTCCGGGGCTGGCCGAGGCGTAATCCTCTTTCCACAAGGGGTAGGCAGCCCAGAGAAGACATAACTTCACGCAGAACTTCTATTCTGCCCTGCAGAAGCAGCACATCGCCGGCCCGAAAACGAACCTGGTCGGGACGGGTTTTAAGCTGGGCCCCTTCCCTCGATATCCCCAGCAGGTTTATTCCATAAACGGAACGTAAATTTAAAGTACGTGCTGTCTGCCTTACCAGGGTTGAGCCTGTAGTAACAACGGCTTCAATAACACTAACCTCGTCGGAACGCAGGTCTTCCGCACTAAGCTTCCTGGACGCGGTTAACTCAAGTTCAGTTATTTCAAGGAATTCTTTTAAATCTTCAGCATTAGCCTTGATTATAATATGATCGCCCTCATCAAAAACCCTGTATGGAGAGAAAAAAGGCATTTTCCTTTTATTGCGAACGTGGCCAACCACGGTAACATCCCCCTCGGAAGCATTACCGAGGTCAAGTAGCCTTTTGCCGGCATATTTTGAACCTGCAGGAACATAAACTTCCGTTAAATAGTTTTCTACCGTAAAAAGGTCTTCGGGAGAAAGCTGTCCCTTTCTGCAGGGAATTAACCGCCAGCCGATTATAACAATAAAAACAACACCAATAATGGCAACCCCTGCTCCCACAGGTGCAAAATCGAACATGCGAAAAGGAACCTGGGCAGCAGTTTCCGACCTGTAAAGAGAAATGATAATATTTGGCGGAGTTCCGATCTGGGTCATCAGGCCACCAAGCAGCGAACCGAAAGCAAGGGGCATCAGAAAAACAGAAGGCGAACGCCTGCCTTTGCGGGCCATTCTAATTGCAACAGGCATAAACAAGGCTAACGCCCCGATATTATTCATAAATGCTGAACAAACTGTAACTGCTGTAACCAGGGTTACAAGCTGTAGATGAAGGTGTTGATTGATCCTGGACATTAACCTGACGATGGAATCTACTATACCGGCATTCATAAGGGCCCTGCTTAAAATCAACACAGCAGCTACTGTTATAACAGCAGGATGACTGAAGCCCTGGAATGCTCTTTCAGCAGGGACAAGACCCATAAGGGTAAGGGAAAGCAGGGCTATAACAGCAACTAGATCATAACGTAATCGACCCCAGACAAAAAAAATAAGAACTAAAACAAGAATGGCAAAAACAAGATATTGTTCTACCATGATGCCTTTTCTTCCCTTCATTTAGCTTTTTAAACCAGTCACCTAATGTTAAAGATTTTAATTTATAAACTTT
>PWSG01000255.1 GCA_003564055.1 Syntrophomonadaceae bacterium | reverse complement strand
TCCCTTCTCCCTGAAGCTTTAAAGGAATATTTCGCAGGAATTGAGTTTTAGCTTCATATTGTTCTAAGTGGTCAGGTTGTTCTGATATTACATTTCCTTTTAACTTTGGTTGATAAATACCGCCTTGGTAGTAAGTGCTTGTATCCCGGAAACTATTTTGAGGCCACTCGGGCAGTTTATGATTGTCTCTTAAAGCCGCTTTAACTGCGCTGTAGATAAGACTCTTAATTGTTTCAGGTTTTTGAAAGCGAACCTCTGTTTTAGCTGGATGGACGTTAACATCAATAATATTTGGTGGCAGGCTAATAAATAAAACAGCAAGGGGATGGCGCCGACCCGGTAGGAGATCGCTGTATGCCCTTTCAAGCGCACTTATCATAAGAGGGCTTTTTACCAAACGCCCATTTATTACAAGCGTAATCCAGCGGCGTGATGACCGTGTCAGGTGAGGGAGAGAAGTATATCCGTGCAGGCTGCAGCCGCTATCAGGATCACTGCGGCTTATCTCCAACATCGCTTCTGCAGCCTCATTTCCGTATAGAGAGCCTATCGCATGAAGCAGAACTCCATCACCTGTCGAGCTAAAGAGGCGTCTCTTCCCGCTTTTCAGTGTAAAGCTTGTTTCGGGGTGAGCAAGTGACATTTCTGAGAGCAGGAAGCTAATTCTGGTAGATTCGACGGAGTCAGCTCGTAAAAATTTTAAACGGCCGGGAGTATTATAAAATAAGTTTTTAACTTCTACCCTTGTGCCAGGAGGAGCTCCTGCTTCTTCCTGTTCAATGACCTCCCCACCCTCAACCTTAATTACAGCTCCTGAAAGAGCTCCCGGCGTCCTGGTTGTCATCTTTACCTTTGCAACTGCTGCTATACTTGGCAGAGCTTCTCCCCTGAAACCCAGGCTTGATAAGCGGTCAAGATCTTCTAAAGTATTAAGTTTACTGGTTGCAAATCGTCTGAAGGCCAGGGGTAATTCAGACACAGCTATGCCATGGCCGTTATCCGTCACAATCAGCAGGCTTTTACCGCCATTTTCTAATTCCACTTCAATATTATCGGCTCCGGCATCAAGTGAATTTTCAACAAGTTCTTTGACTACAGATGAAGGATTCTCGATTACTTCACCTGCTGCAATCTGCTCAGCTGTACTTTTTTCAAGTATTTTTATCATGGCTTACTCCTCTGATTTAGCAGACTTTTCAATTTCAAGAAGATGTTTTTGCAGCTCAAAAAGTTTCTGTATCGCATCCAGCGGAGTTATTCTATTCAAATCAAGCTCTTTTAGCTGTTCTACGACTTCCATTTCTGCTTCGTGGTCGGTGTTCGGTCCGGTAACCATCGGCAGAAGTGTTAATTGATGTTCAGCGGCTGTTGAAGCAGCCAATTCAAGCTCAGCCAGGATTGCTTCGGCCCTGACCAGGACTTCAAGTGGCACACCTGCCAGGCGCGCTACATTAATACCGTAACTCTTATCAGCACGACCCGGTACTACCTGGCGCAAAAATATGACCTCTTTACCTTTTTCTTTAACAGCCATTGTATAGTTTTTAATACCCGGAAGTTCACCTTCCAGGTTGGTGAGTTCGTGGTAATGGGTTGAAAATAAAGTCTTTGCCTTTATCTTACGGCTGATATATTCCAAAACTGAACGGGCAATGCTCATACCGTCATATGTACTGGTGCCACGACCTATTTCATCAAGAATGATCAGGCTGTCAGGGGTTGATTCTTTTAGAATATCGGCTGTTTCCTGCATTTCGATCATAAATGTACTGTGTCCCCTGCTCAAATCATCACTGGCCCCTACTCGGGCAAAAACACGATCTAAAACAGGCACTTCTGCTTTTTCGGCAGGCACAAAACTGCCCATTTGCGCCATTATGGCAATCAGGGCTGCACTGCGAATGTAGGTGCTTTTGCCGGCCATGTTTGGTCCGGTTATGACGAGTAGATAATCGTCGCGGTTGATAATAATATCGTTTGGAACAAACCTTTCGAAAGCCAGCAGCTCGACAACCGGGTGTCGGGCCTGTTTAATTATCATTTTCTTTTTTTTCGAAAAATATGGCCGGCAGTACTTATTAACATCTGCAGTTTCAGCCAGGCACTGCAAGCAGTCAATACGTGCTAATTCATGAGAAGCGGTTAGCAAAGTATCTGTGTAGCTGCCAACGGCGCTGCGCAGCTCTTCAAAAAGGTTATATTCCAGGACTGCAAGTTTATCACGGGCACCGATGATTTTTTCTTCCAAATGGTTTAATTCTTCGCTTGTAAAGCGCTCAGCATTTACCAGGGTTTGTTTGCGGTGGTATTCAGGTGGAACAAGCTCAAGGTTAGACCTTGTAACTTCAATATAATAACCAAAATTGCGGTTGTAGCCAACACGCAGTGATTTGATCCCCGTTCGCAGGCGTTCGTTTTTTTCAAAATCAAGCAGCATAGTGCTGCCTTCACTGGAAATGGTTTTAAGTTTATCAACTTCATCATTGTAGCCTTTTTTAAATAGACCGCCCTCTTTTAACGAAAGCGGCGGTTCTTCAACGAGAGCGTTGTCTATCAATTCGATTAAAGTACTAAAAGAAGGTATTTTAGTATTGATCTCTTTAATGAGAATTGTTTCAAAATCATTTAGCAGATTTTTAGCGGGACTAAGCTGTGCCAGGGTGTTCTTCAATGCAACCAGGTCACGGGCATTAATGCGCTGGTAAGATATCCTGCTGCAAAAACGTTCCAGGTCGAAAACATCCTGTAGTATCCTGCGCAGTTTATTGCGCTGCAGAGGTTTTTGCAAAAGCTCGTCAACAGCATTTAAACGCTTATCAATTATAACTTGATCGAGAAGTGGCTGTTCGAGCCAGCGACGAAGAAGCCTTTTGCCCATTCCGGTCATGCAGCGATCAATAAGCCCTAAAAGGCTGCCCCTTTTACTGCCTTCCCGGATAGACTGGGTTAACTCGAGGTTGCGGCTTGTAATGCTGTCAATAGCCATGTTTTGCTGACTAAAAAAAAGCTCTAATTTATGAAAATGTTTGCCGCTTGGAGGCAGCTGCTGGAGAAGTTGTAAATAAGTTAGCCCTGCAGCAGCGCATGCGGCAGCAAGGGTATAATGATCAAGGTTCAGATCCTGCCATGTTTTTTCATCCCACATCTCTGCAATAAGTTTTTTCGATTCGTTATGATCCGGAATATAAGATAGCGTCTCAATAAGGCCGCGGTTATTAACCTTAACCTGGTTTAGGCACAGCTTTTCAATTTCCTTTGAACTGCATAGAATTTCTGAAGGCTGCAAACGCCTAAGTTGATCGGCAATTATCTCCCATGCTCCTTCTCCGCTATTTTCAGTTATCTGAAAATCACCGGTTGACACATCAATTGTGGCAAGACCGTAGCAGCTTAAGTTTCGGCCAATTACTACAGCCAGGTAGTTATTGCGGCTTTCTTCAAGCATCTCCTGGTCGGTTATTGTCCCCGGGGTCATAATCCTCGTAATCTCGCGACGGACCAATCCCTTAGCCTGCGAGGCAATTTCAGTTTGGTCGCATATTACAACCTTATAGCCTTTGCTAAGAAGCCTGTTCAGGTAGGTTTCTAGGGAATGGACAGGTACTCCGGCCAGTGGAATCGGATTATCGCTGCCGCTGTCTCTTGATGTAAGAGCGATTTCCATTTCTTTTGCAGCCAGTTCAGCGTCTTCATAAAAGAGCTCGTAAAAATCGCCTACCTGGAACATGAGCAGTTTATCAGGATGTTTGGCCTTAACTGCTTTATATTGTTCCATCATTGGACTGGTTTTGCTCAAAATCGTATCTCCTTAATGGTTTGAAGTGAATTAGTCTTTGCTTAGAAGCGCGGCGCCTTAGTTTTTAAGTCATATCTTTTTTGAATTCTTAAGCAAAGTCAAATAATTATTGTTCAAGATAAAAAGGCACTATTTAAACCAGTTCTCCAAAAAGATTCCAGGTGCGTGCCTCAGTTATTTTTACCATTATGAGCTTGCCAGTCAGGTCTTTATGGCTTTTAAAGTGAACCAGTTTATTGGTCCTGGTTCGTCCTGTAAGTATTTCTCGATTATTTTTACTCGGTCCTTCCACCATAATCTCCACAGCCTGACCAAATAAAAGTTTATTAAGGTCTTTACTGATCACCTGCTGGATTTTATTTACACGTTCAAGTCTTTGTTCTTTTACTTTATTGGTTGTAAAATCTTTAAATCCTGCTGCAGCTGTATTTTTACGTCCTGAATATTTAAAAGAAAAAACATTATCAAAATAAGCTCTTTCAAGCAGGTCTAAAGTAGCTTGAAAATCTTCCTCCTCTTCACCCGGAAAACCAACAATAATATCGGAAGTGATTGCCACACCGGGAATTGTTTCCTTGATATTTTTTACCAGGTCAAGGTACTGTTCGCGCGTATAGCGGCGATTCATTTTTTCCAGTATTCGATTGCTTCCCGACTGGACAGGCAGATGAAAATGTTCGCATACTTTTTTACCTTCTTGAACAACAGCGATTAATTTTTGTGATAAATCCTTGGGGTGCGAGGTCATGAAGCGTATTCTCTCTATACCCTCAATGTAATTGAGCGCAAATAGCAAGTCGGCAAAGGTTTTCTGGTTTTGCAAATCCTGGCCGTAAGAGTTAACATTCTGACCAAGCAGGGTGATTTCAAGATAACCTTCGGCGGCTAATTTCTCTGCTTCCGCTAAAATAACTTCCATGGGCCTGCTTCTTTCGCGTCCCCTGACGTAAGGAACAACACAGTAAGAACAGTAATTGTTACAACCATAAATTATTGGCAGCCATGCTTTAAACGTACTTTTACGGATAACAGAAAGACTATCGCGCTCAGCATAGTCTTCCTTGATATCAATAACGGTTTCATTTTTTTCTTTTGCTGTGTGTATTAGTTCAGGCAGGCGCGGCAGAGCGTGGGTACCAAAAATAAGGTTAACATGATGAAAGCGATTTTTTAGGTAAATTGCGCTCTCTTCCTGCTGCGGCATGCATCCTCCGACTGCAACGAATAGATTCTGGTTGTATTCTTTTAAAGCGGCATATTTGCCCAGTAGAGATGCAACTTTATCTTCAGGCTTTTTTCTTACAGCACATGTATTGATGATTATGATGTCTGCTTCTTCAGGCTCTGTCACAGGCAGGTATCCCATTTTTTCCAGAATAGCGGCTATTGCTTCAGAATCGTGATCATTCATCTGGCAGCCGAGGGTGACAATATGATAATTCTTATTCACTGGAAACCTCCCGCTTCAGTGTTTAACCATTCAAAAAATGTTTCCCAAACCTGACCAGTGTGTTTGGAGAAGCGATGGTCTGCACCTTCAATAATCTTTAATACTTTTGGGGTTGCAGCTGCCTGGTAAAGCAAGCGGGCGTCTTCCACGGGCACGGATTGATCATCGCTGCCGTGAATAATCAAAAGTCTGCATGACTGAAGGAAGGATATTCTTTTAAGCAGGTTATGCTTTTTTAAATCGAAAAAGAAATTTTTTTTCAGGTAAACTGTTCCTTCTTCACCGGAAATAGGAACAAGATCTTCTTTTGATCCTGTAATTTTTCCTCCGGCTAATTTTTCAAAAAGGTAATTTAACCTGGCAGGCGCTGCCCAGGTACAAACCGCGCCTATATTTTTATCACAGGCAGCATAGTTTATAACAGTACTTCCACCAAAGCTTCTACCATTAAGAATTAATCTTGAGTAACCCCGACAGCGGCACCATTCTACAACAGCGGACAGATCCTCTGTTTGTGCTGTTAAAGAAATATCATGCCATTTTCCATCACTTTCACCGCACCCGGCAAAATCAAATAAGAGGGGGCTAATACCGCGCTCAAGGAGGGAATCGCCCATTTCAAGCGCCCTTCCTCCTCCCTCTTTTGA
>PWSG01000021.1 GCA_003564055.1 Syntrophomonadaceae bacterium | reverse complement strand
TTCCTCCACCCCTGGTGGGAGCGGTATTCCCTTTCCTGTTCGGCCCTTCTTTTTTCCAATTCCTCCAGGTCAGGAGGGTCAAAAGCAGGTTGCTCACCGGCCTCCCGGTATTCGCGAAAATAGACCTGGGTCAGCGGCACATTTGGTTGATCCGGTATTGCAAGTTGGATAGCGCTGTTGATTGCTGAAATGGCGCCTCCGACAAAAAGAAACAGGGTTACCAGGCAAACCAGGTAAAAATAGAGATTTTTAATGCTCCACTCCTTGGCCAAGTTTAAAGCACCACCTTTATTTTTGCAGTTTTGTTAAACTGGTCTGGTTACGATATAATATACAGGGTGGTAAATATGCTCAGGGTTCTTATGGTCTATTTTTCCGGCACTGGAATTACCCGCTTTTTTGCATCACTCATCCAGGAAGAGATGGAAAAACGCGGTTATATATGCGACAACTTAAACCTTGAAGAAGTCGTTGACCTGCCCACGCTATGGCAAAAAAACCCTGTTGCTCTTAATTATACTATAAGAGCTGAAAGAAAGCGCCCCCTTGGCAAGTATCCCTGGCCTTACCAAAGCTTAAGCAGTGCCATGCATTCAGTTAAAGAAAATCCGAACTTAAGCGGCCTCAGAGAAAAATGGCAAGACTACGATTTGATTGGTTTCGGTTCTCCTGTTTATGGTTTTCGCCCTGCCCCGGTTATGATTCGCTTTTTGCTCGACCTGCCTGTGTTCAGAAAGAAAACACGGGCATTTTCGTTTGCCACACATGACGGGGCCCAGGGGGACTTTGAAGTTTTTATGCGAAAACTTTTGAAGCTAAAGGGGTTTAAGTATGTCGGCCACATAGATCATTCCTTTATTTATTCTGCTACTGCTATTATGCGAAGCAATTTCAACCATCTTAAAACGGGGCGCTTGTTAGCGAAGAAAGCTTTCAAAGCCAGAAAAAATATTTTTGTGTTTCTCGAATATATCCATTCATTATATTACGGAATTCCATATGCTTACAAAGGAACCAACCTGCTCGATAAACTTGTCGGTATTCCTTACCGATTGTTCTATTCGTACGGAATAGATTTTATTCTTAATCACCTCCTTTTTGGATTTGGCCTCCATACCGATGAATGCATCAGGTGTATGACCTGTATACAGCAGTGTCCGCAGGGACTGATTGAGCTAGATGACGATGATTATCCAGTTCGTCATTACCACTGCATGTACTGCCTGCGCTGCCTGAACTGGTGTCCTACAAATGCTCTTTATTTTTCAAACCTTACAAAAAATAAGGCCCGTTTCCCTGGTCCTGAAGTTCTGCTCGAAGCCGCTATGCAGGACAGTATAGACGAGCGCCTAAAAAAGGACTAGTCCCTCTTTACGATAGTAGTTTCGAGCGAACTCATTGCTTCTTTGAGCAGCCTTTCAATATCCAGCAAAGCTTCATAATTCTCAATAACTTGTAGTTTTGGTTTCGTTACCGGGCTTTTGGGGAGAAACAAAGTGCAGCAGTCTTCATAGGGCAAAATAGAAGTGTCATAAGTATCAATTGTAGCAGCAATATCAATGATATCTTTTTTGTCAAGCCCTAAAAGCGGCCTTAAAACAAGCATTCCAGTTGCTTTATCAATTACATTTATGCTTTCTAAAGTCTGGCTTGCCACTTGACCAAGGCTTTCTCCGGTAACAATAGCCTGCAGTTTGCGTTTTAAACTAAGCTGCTCAGCCAGGCGGTACATCATGCGCCTCAAAAGGATAATACCAAGGTCTTCTGGGCAGTTTGCATTTAATTCTTTTTGAATTGCAGTAACGCTGATCATGTGCAGTGGAATTTTATTGCTGTAAATAGCAAGTTTACGGCAAAGTGCAACTGTTTTTTCCTGTGAACGGCGGCTGGTAAAAGGGAAACTGTGAAAATGCAGAGCCTCTACAAAGAGACCTCTTTTCATGGAAAGCCAACCGGCGACGGGGCTGTCAATTCCTCCTGAGAGCATAAGCAGGGAACGGCCGGTAATACCGACAGGCAAACCTCCCGGTCCGGCAGTGCTGGTGATATAGAGATAAGCTTTACTGTATCCGATTTCTATTGACAGTTTAAAAGAAGGCTTCTTTAAATCCACAACCAGGTTTGGATTAAGCTCCTGCAGGTGTGCTCCTATGATACGGTTTATTTCAGGCGAAGGGTAAGGAAATTTTTTATTCGCCCGGCGGGTTTCTATTTTAAAAGCGATATCATCGGAAGAGATTTTTTTCGTTATCTCTGCTGCCAGCGTTTTAATATCTTCTATATCGAGCTCTGTTTCACGGACGAGGCTAACTGAAGCGACACCGAAAACCCTGCTCAATTTCTGGATCATTATTTCGCTGTGTTCTTCAGGGCCTGTAACTATAAAACGACCATGTATTTTACTTATTTCTTTACTGTATTCAACTACTGCCGCTTGTAGGTTGCGATACAGTTGCTGTTCAAATTGACCGCGGTTTTTTCCTTTTAAAGCAATTTCTCCGTAACGCACCATGATTTTCGCCGCCATTATTAATCTCCATTCCGGTAATTAGTTATTTGCAATCGATGACAATTCGCGTACTACTTTAGATGTTTTTGTGGCTGCAAGCAGTACTTCATCTTCACTGTTTAATAAAGAAAAGCTAAAGCGCACAGCGCTTTCCAGCCTTTCCTTCTCAAGGCCAATTGCTTTTAAAATATGGCTGGGATCGGGACGGCGGGAGTGGCAGGCTGAGCCGGCGGAAATATAAATCCCCTCTTCTTCTAAAGAGTGGAGCAGCAGTTCTGCTTTTAAGCCGGGAAATGAAAGATTTATTATATGAGGTGCGCTTTTTTCAGGTTTAGGTCCGTTTACCCTAAACAAAATTCCGCTTTTTTGCAGTTCATTATAAAAGGCTAATTTTAAGTTTTTTAAGCTCTCAGTTCTTTGCAGAAGTTTGTCTCTTACCGTTCGCGCAGCGAGGCCAAAGCCGGCGATAGCTATAGTATTTTCAGTGCCCGGACGTATTTCTTTTTCCTGGCCTCCTCCGTGCATAAGCGGTTGCAGCAGAGTGCCTTCTTTAATCCAAAGGCATCCTGCTCCCCGGGGCCCATGTATTTTATGCGCACTGCATGAAATCATGTCTGCCCCCCATTCTTTTAACTTAAGAGGAATCCTGGCAAAAGATTGGACAGCATCTACATGAAATAATATTTCAGGGTTTGTTTTTTTTATTAGCTGTCCAATTCTTTCAAGCGGTTGGATAGAACCTATTTCATTGTTGACGTGCATAACGCTGACCAGGATAGTATTTTGCCCGATAAGATTTTTTAACTCATCGGGATTAATAAATCCCTGCCTGTCAACAGGCAAATAACTGACAGAAAAACCTTCCTGCTCCAAAAACCTAAAACAGTTTAAAACTGAAGGATGTTCAATGGAGCTGGTAATAAGATGGCAGCCTCGACGTCGATTGCGGTATGCTGCTCCTTTGATAGCCAGGTTATTTGCTTCGGTGCCACCGGATGTAAAAACAATTTCGCTTTCACGGTCATTGAAAAAATAGGCAATTTGACGACGGGCTTCACCAATTATTCTTTCTGCCTCAAGGCCTTTTTTGTGCATTGAAGAAGGGTTGCCATAAGTCTCAGTCTGCAGCTTGATGATAAGTTCAGTAACGTTACGGTAAGGTTCTGTCGTGGCGCTGTTGTCCAGGTATATTTCCGTCAAAATAAAATCCTCCATAACCCAAATAAAAAACCCGGGTTGCCCCGGGTTTTTTAAATCAGGTTAAATTTAAACTGAAACAACTTCTTTAACAGAAGAGATTTCTTGCTTCAATACTCGTTCTATCCCCTGTTTGAGAGTTATTTGTGACATGGGGCAGCCTCCGCAGGCGCCGGTAAGTCTTACTTTCACGACACCGTCGTCTCCTACTTCAACAAGTTCAACGTTGCCTCCGTCTCTCTGCAGGGCCGGACGGATTTTATCCAGTGCTTTTTCCACCTGTTCTTTCATTGCTAACATGCCTCCTTCCAGATGCTTAATCTTTATAAAACAACTATAGTAAGTATTATACCACATAGCTATAAACCCGTATCGCTTATATTATATAGACAGCTTTCAATTTATTGACATGGTTTAATTAATCGCGGATAATAACACTGAAATTAATTCTCTTTTTATAATGTTTTAAAGGTCTAAATCCGTTACTAAAAAAGAAAAGCTCACATCCTAAATACTGGAGGTTATTGATATGGATAATAATCAGCTTTATGATATGGTAATTATCGGTGGCGGCCCGGCCGGGGCAACTGCAGCAATATATGCCGCCAGGGCCGGTCTTAAGTCTGTTATTCTCGAGCAAATGAACATTGGTGGAGAAATTGTTGCAACTGATCGACTTGACAATTACCCCGGGTTTCCGAAGGGCATAGCAGGAGCCGAGTTTGGTATGCTGCTTCAGCAGCAGATGGAGAGCTTAAATGTGCCGGTTGAAATAAGCCAGGTCGAAAGTGTATCTTTTCAAGAAGGAGTTAAAGAAATTGTGACTTCAGCAGGAGTTTTCCAGGGGAAAACATTATTAGTTGCTACCGGGACTGAGCCCAATCTTTTGGGAGTAGAAGGCGAAACAGAACTGCTTGGTCGCGGTGTTTCTTATTGTGCTACCTGTGATGCAGCCTTTTTTCGTGGTAAAACAATAGGTGTGGTTGGGGGTGGTGACGCTGCTCTCGAAGAAACTGTTTTTTTATCCCGCTTTGTTGAAAAGGCCTATTTAATTCACAGGCGTGATCAGTTTCGAGGTTGCAGCTGGCTGCAGGATAAGGCCCTGGAACTGCCCAATGTAGAGGTGCTCTGGAACACTACCGTAAGCAGAATTGAGGGCGATAAGAAGGTTAGCGCTTTGCATGTGAATCAGGGCGGCAGAGAACGCCGCCTTGAGGCAGAAGGAATCTTTATATATGCCGGTCGCAAGCCAAAAACAGGTTTTCTAAAAGGTGTTCAGTTAGAACAGGATGAACGAGGGTTTATTATAACCAATGCGAAGATGGAAACATCGCTTGAGGGAGTTTACGCTGCCGGTGATATCCGGAAAAAATATTTACGACAGGTTATTACTGCTGCTTCAGATGGAGCTATTGCTGCAACCGCTGCAGCGCAGTATATTTTTGCTTGAAGGTGGTGTTAAACTGTGTATATTGAATCATGGGAAATAGCAGTCAGGCTTTTACTGGCAGTAGTTTTAGGCGGGCTGATCGGTGTTGAACGGGAAAGGGTCAACCGTCCTGCCGGTTTTCGCACCCATATTTTGGTTTGTTCCGGTTCAGCTTTAATTATGCTTGTTTCCGCATACGGGTTTAGCGGTCAAGTGGGAGAAGGTTTTTTGGTAGACCCGGGTCGTATAGCTGCAGGAGTAGTTACCGGGATTGGGTTTCTCGGGGCCGGCACAATTCTACAGCAAAGAGGCAGTGTGCGTGGACTCACCACGGCTGCTACAATATGGGTTGTTTCTGGAGTTGGTCTTGCAGCCGGAGTTGGTTTTTATCTGGGAGCCATCCTGACTACTTTTTTTGTTTTGGTGAGCTTGCTGCTTTTAAGGCGTGCTGAAAACCATTTTTTTGTTCGGCGTCGCTTAAAACATCTTCGAATTACGGCTGTGGATCAACCCGGTTTACTTGGCCGGATTGGAGTCGCTTTCGGCGAAAAAATGGTTAATATCAGGAAAAGTGAACTAAACGAACCAGAAACAAGTGGGAAAAGCGGAACAGAGATAATTAATATTGATTTTTTTGTTGAGATCCCTTCTGACCTTAGCCTTAAAGAACTATTTGACAGCCTGTCTGTGCTGCCGGGTGTCAAAGAAATCAGCTGGCAGGGAGAGGTTGTCAGGAAGGACGATACTGCTTACGACATCTTATAAAAGAATTTCATATAAATGGCAAAGATGAACATGGCAGTAAATTATAGAAAAACG
>PWSG01000090.1 GCA_003564055.1 Syntrophomonadaceae bacterium | reverse complement strand
TTCTATTCCTAATATATGCTTTATAACTAAAACAACATCTTCAACATCGACAACCCCATCCTCATTGATGTCACCAAATTTTGCTTCCGGGTTTCCATGAGCATATGTGGCCGTTAATAAAAGAAATACGACTATTAAGATAATCAATACTTGATTTTTTATCCCAAATAATTTTCCTGCAAAGCTATTCAAATAACTCACCTCTGTCTTCCATAATGATAGCGATGTCCATACACTTATTTTTCTTTAATGGCTCTATATTAACCTTTCGTATATTTTATCACAATTAAAAGATTAAGTGGAGTAAATCTTTTGTAAAAAAACCCCTTAATTACCTACCTAAAACCTACCTAAAGTTTACACTACCTAAAAATTACTTCTGTTTACCGCTTTCAATAATTTTGATAAGATGTAACTATTCAGGCATAGCCCGCTAAGCCAAAGGGGAAGGTTCCACCGGCTCCGGTATTAAAGTTAAGAAAACAGAGGTCAGAAACCAGATTACTTAAGACGTTCGAACCGTCCCCATGGCGCCGGTTATCATTCAACAAAGACAATAATAGGCTGAATAGTTATGATAAGATTATTAAAGCCTGTGAAAGAAGGTCCTTTTATGTTTGTTATTTTTTTCCCTGTAAGCAGGGTTATTAATGGTAACCGCAGCTGGATTTTTTTTGCTGCGTCAATCTTTTTGATCTGTTCTGTAATCTTTTCTTTTGCCGCACCAGCTGAAGAAGATGCGGGCACAGTGATTACAGACGTCCAATTCGAGCAGCTGCTGGGTCTTTTCGATTTCATCATGGACGCACACCCTGCAATCAGCATTCTGCTTGTTTTTATGAATAATTTTTTATCGATGGTCCAGATGCTGCTGCTTGGCGTTTTTGCAGGAATTTCTCCCCTCGTTACTTTAGGCTTTAACGGAGCCCTTGTCGGGATTATCTTTTCTCTGGCAGCAGGTCAGGAAATACCCCTTCTGCAACTCATTGTTCTGGGTATCCTGCCGCACGGAATATTCGAGTTGTTTGCCTTTTTCCTTTGCGGCGGACTGGGCTTAAAATTTGGGTATCACTGCATCGCTTCACCTTTGCCGAATATGACAAGACTGCAAAGCTTTCGCTATATCTGGAAGGAAGCTATTTCTGTTTTGCCCTTAACTGTTTTGTTTTTAATTACTGCCGCTTTCGTAGAAATTATGATTACCCCACACCTGCTGGAGCTTGTTCTATAATAATTCCGCTGCCCGATCAAGAATATGATGAGCAAGCTTTTCTTTTTCCATCAGGGGCAGTTTTTCTATTTCTCCACTGCGGTTAATGATTGAAACCCTGTTTGTGGAAACTGCAAAGCCTGCACCCGGCTCCTTTAGATTATTTACAATAATCAAATCAAGGTTCTTTCGCAGCAGTTTATCGTGAGCATTTTCTACCGCTTCTTCAGTTTCAGCAGCAAAACCAATTAAAAGGCGGCTGCCTTTTCGTTTACCCATTTCTAAGAGGATGTCTTGATTAGGAGCCAGTTCAAGAGTATAAACGGCATCAGCCTTTTTAACCTTTTCACCTTTCTCATAAAGAGGCCGAAAATCCGAAACAGCAGCTGCTTTAAATACCAGGTGACAGTTCTCATAGTTGTCAAAAACTGCCCTGTACATTTCTTCAGCCGTATTAACCATTAGTGTCTTAACTCCAGCCGGGGGGCTTAAGTGGGTAGGTCCGCTAATTAAGGTTACTTCCGCACCGCGCTCGCTTAAAGCCCGGGCCAGCGAATAGCCCATCAAACCGCTTGATGGATTGCTAAGGAAGCGCACCGGATCGAGCGGTTCACGAGTCGGTCCGGCAGTAACAATAGCTTTTATGTCTTTGAAATCTTTTGGTGTAAGCGCTGCCCTGGTAAACTTATAAATATCAACCGGGTCCGGCATCCGGCCGCTGCCGTAAACCCCGCAGGCCAGTTCTCCTTCATCCGGGTCCATTACAAGGCAGCCATGCCGGCAGAGCTGAGCAATGTTTTCTCTCACCGCAGGATGTTTAAGCATGTTTACATTCATGGAAGGAACAACAATTACAGGGCATTCTGCTGCCAGGTAAAGTGCGGTCAGCAGGTTGTCGGCAAAACCACGGGCCATCTTAGCAATGGTATTTGCTGAAGCCGGGGCGATGACCAATAGATCTGCTTCACTGAGCAGATCTATATGACGTATTTTTTCTCTTGACCGCTCAGTATACATCTCAGTATAAGCCGGATACCCGGTCAGGGTTTGAAAAGTAAGCGGGGCAATAAATTCAGAAGCTGCCGGAGTCATCACTACCTGGACTTCGGCGCCGCTGCGCATAAAAACCCTGGCCAGTTCAGCTGCTTTATAGGCGGCAATACCGCCCGTTACACCCAGGATGACTTTTTTCAATTAAAACACTCCTACTTAATACCGTCTCGGATCCTTTCATACTCGATATTACCCGCTTCTATTTCATGCAAAGCTGTGGTTACATCTTTGCGATGATTGGTTTCTATTGTTTTTCTGCTGCCATTGCGAAGCTGACGTCCCCTTTTGGCTGCCGAAATAACAAGAGTATACTTGCTGTCAACCATTTTCAAAAGATCGTCGATCGAAGGATAAATCATTTCTTTTCACCTCCCCAGCCCGGCGGTCTGACTCCGCGGCTCACTCTGCATTTTTCAGCATCTATCACGGAGCCGATCAGCCCGGCGGCTTTCTCTACTTTATCGTTGACAATAATATAATCATAAAGGTAAAAGGATTCCATTTCCCTGCGCGCCGTTTTCAGACGGCGATGTATTTTTTCTATACTTTCAGTTCCACGCCCGCTAATTCTCGCTTCCAGGGCTTCCAATGATGGGGGTGCCATAAAAATGGAGACGGCTTCGGGAAGCTTTTCCATAACCTGGACAGCTCCCTGAACATCTATTTCCAAAATAAGTACTTCACCACTTGATAAAGATCTTTGCACTGCAGAAAGACCTGTACCATAAAAATGATCATGAACAACTGCCCATTCTAAGAAAGCGCCTTCTTCAATCATTTTTTTAAAGACGGGTGCAGAAGTGAAATGATAATCAATTCCTTCCTTTTCTGCTGGACGCGGCGGGCGGGTAGTAGTGGAAACCGACAGCTTCACCGTTTCTCTCGTCGCCATTAAGTGACGGCAAACAGTACCTTTACCAACCCCAGATGGACCCGACACAATTAGTAGAATCCCTTCAGCCATAAATACCTCCTGCGCAGTTTATTCTACTTCCGCATTTTCGATATGCGGTTCACGAGCCTGAAGCCGGTGTTTGACTGTTTCGGGTTGGACTGCCGAAAGAATTACATGCCCGCTGTCAGCAATGATGACCGCTCTTGTCCGCCGTCCATATGTAGCATCTATTAACAACCCGCGCTCCCGGGCTTCACTGACAACCCTTTTTATGGGCGCAGACTCAGGACTGACGATAGAGATGATGCGGGAAGCAGATACAATATTACCGAAACCGATATTTATCAATTTAATACTCATCCAGACTCCCCCCTTTTTTACTCCAGGTTCTGTATTTGTTCACGTATTTTTTCGAGTTCAGCTTTTAGCTCAACTATGATATTGGTCAGGCGGTAATCTGCCGCTTTTGAACCGATTGTATTTACCTCCCGAAACATTTCCTGAGCAATAAAATCAAGCTTGCGACCGGCAGGATCTGAACCGGTCAGGTTTGTGCGAAAAGCTTCAATGTGGCTTTTTAGACGAACAAGTTCTTCATCGACTCCCATTTTTTCAACCAGCAGGGCGCATTCCATCAAAAGCCTGGTTTCTTCAAACTTGCCTGCAAGCAGTTCTTCGAATTTTTGTTCGGTGCGGCGGCGGCAGTCTTCTTTTGCCTCTTCAGCACAGTGCGAAGCTGTTTCGACCATTTCCTCAAGGTGACTGCACCGATCCAGTAAATCGCGGCAAAGGTTTTCTCCTTCAGTTCTTCGCTGCTTAAGGAGCTGATCGAGAGCTTCCTGCAGTGCAGCGCTGACTATAGGCCAGACCTGCTCTTCAGTTAAGGTAATGCCTCCGGGTTTAAAGAGTTCAGGCATCTGCAAAAGATGCTTCAACTTCACTTTTTCGGAGAGCCCCAACCGCGAGGAAAGCAGCTGCAGCGCCTGGTGGTAATCTTCAGCAAGGTCATAATTGACTTTTACCTGGCGTAAACCCGCAGGCATCTCGTCGAGAGCCAGGTTGAGTTCAACCCTGCCTCTTTTGACCGCTTCCTGCAGCTGCCGACGAATGCGCTCTTCCAGGGAGTATAGTTCGCGTGGAAGCCGCAGGGAAAAATCGGCATAACGATGGTTTACTGAGCGAAGCTCGGCAATAAAGGTAAACCCGTCTTTTGAACTGCTGCCGCGGCCATAACCGGTCATACTGCTGATCATAGCTATCGTCCTTTAACTTGCGTCGTCTATTGCTGCGTTAAATATATCATCAAAACGGGGCAATCTCAAGAATTAATTACAACAATTGGTTTGCCATGCCAGCCAGGAAGAATTATACTGTACCGCGGGAGCTGAAAGAGTAATGTCTTTTGATACCTTGATTATGAAAACTGTTACCGATGAACTGCAGGGTGAACTGTCAGGCACACCTGTTCAGAAGGTCTATGAAACTGAGTTAGGGGAGATCCTTATCCACCTTTTCAGCAGGGGTAAACAGCCCGGGTTGTTGTTTTCGACAGATTCTAATTATGCACGTACGCATTTAACCGAGAAACGTCCTCACAAAAAAGAGCTGCCCTCGCCATTTTGTATGCTGCTGCGCAAGTACCTGGTCGGTGGGCGTGCTGCTTCTTTCAGTAACCCTCACCTGGAAAGAATTTTAGAAATTAAGTTTGACCCTCCCGAGGGTTTGCGACCCGTTAAGTTGATCGCTGAAATCATGAACCGCCGCAGTAACCTGATTTTAGTTAACGATGAAGGAATTATTCTGGGCGCAGCTAAAACTGTATCGGGAATGAGAAATCCAAAGCGGGTTATTATGCCCGGAGAAAAATACAAGTCTCCTCCGGCACAGGATAAGCTTGACCCCATCGAAATGGAACTGGAACAGTTTACAAAAAATCTTCATGATTGTACTACAGCCGGCTTGACGCCAGAAAAAGCTCTTTTAAACGTTGTTAACGGGGTTAGTCCGCTTACAGCAAGGGAGCTGCTCTTTAGAGCAAAATGGGACCATAAAGATATCGCTGCTTCCTGCCAGAGGTTATTTCACGAAGTAAAGAAATTATTTTATGACAGCAGCTCAGGCAACCTGCAGCCTGTGCTGCTGCCAAATGTTAACATATATGCCGCCATGCCGCTTTTCCACCTTGCCAGGGAAAAGCAGGTTGCTTACGATAGCACCAACAGGATGCTCGATCAATTTTACACGACTTTAATTAGTAAAAACCTCGAATTAGCACTTAAGGAAAAGCTGGGCAATGCTGTTAAAAAACGCCTCACAACTCTTGAAAAAAAAAGGCAACACCAAAACGAAGAGCTGCAGGCTGCTTCAAAGGCGTCTCAGCATCGTCTTTACGGTGAACTGCTGCTCGCTTATAAAGAGCGGGTGCCAAAAGGAGCCGAAAGTGTCGTTCTTCCTGACCTTTATAATCCCGAAGATAAGGTTACCGTGCCTCTTAATCCGTCAAAAACAGTCAGCACGAACGCCCAAAACCATTTCAACAGATACCGCAAGGCAAAAAGCGGTCAGCAGAAAATAAAAAAACAGCTTAATAAAACCAAAACTGAAATCGAATACTGCCGTGAACTGCTTTATACCATTGAAACTAACTCCGCGGGCTCCCTGGAAGAAATAAGGCAGGAAATGATCGAAGCAGGTTTTTTAAGGGAAAAGAAAAAGACTTCGAAGAAAAAAGATGCTGTCCCTCAACCGCAAATATTTAAGACATCATCGGGACGAACAATCATGGTGGGTCGAAATAACCGCCAGAACGACTA
>PWSG01000017.1 GCA_003564055.1 Syntrophomonadaceae bacterium | reverse complement strand
GCGGTGTATTTCATCGATAAAAAGGATAGTGCGGCGGTTATGAAGGGACCAGCTGTCCCGGGCCTGATCAATAACCTGACGCACATCCTTAACACCGGCAGCAAGAGCGTTTAGCTGAACAAAATCAGCCCGTGTGGCATCGGCAATTACCCTGGCCAGGCTGGTTTTCCCGGTTCCGGGAGGTCCGTAGAAAATCAGCGATACCAGTTTATCGCTTTCAATCATTGTGCGCAATGGTTTGCCTTCAGCCAGGATCTGCTCCTGCCCTATAAACTGATCAAGATTACCAGGGCGCATGCGCTGAGCAAGAGGTCCTTCCTCCTTGATCTTATTTTCTAAACCATAGGTAATCAGATCCAACCAGCCGCACATCCTTCTAAAAGGAAACTCCTTCTTACACCGGTCCGGTGCCTTGAAGGAGTGCCTTGTAATGTTCATTTCGTTAATGCTGATTTAGCTACCGGTTTGTGAATAAGCCTTTAAATCAAATTAGTTACTCACTGTCATCTTCTATTACACGGTCAACTGCCCCGCGGGAGAGCTTGAGGTTTAAATTATCGGCTACGCGTAAAGACATCACGGTGTCGTCAAGCTCTTTGATGATACCGTAAATGCCTCCAATTGTGACGACACGGTCACCCTTCTTCAGGCTGCTTAGCATTTCCTTGCGCGCTTTCTGCTGTTTCTGCTGGGGCCGAATCAGCAAAAAATAAAAAACGACAAACAATAAAATTAGGGGTACAAATGGTCCGAGAGATTCAATATTCACTAAACTACACCTCCATACAATTTTGTGAGCCGAGGGCTCATTTGCTGGTAATACTGTTCAAAACGATTTTCGCTTAAGGCTTCCCTGATATCTTTCATTAGCTGATCCAGGTAATACAGGTTATGATAGGTGGTTAACCTTATCCCTAAGATTTCTCCTGCATTAAACAGGTGTCTTATATAAGCCCGGCTGTAATTTTTACAGACAGGGCAATGACAAGCTTGATCAAGCGGTGACAGGTCTGCGGCATATACACTGTTGCGAACAGGAAGGTATCCTTCTGATGTCATAGCCCTGCCGTTACGGGCTATACGAGTCGGAAGGACACAATCAAAGATGTCTATGCCTGCCCTGACTCCTTCCAGTAAAGCATCCGGCGAACCTATGCCCATCAGGTAATGAATTTTATCCCGGGGCAATTCGGGAACTGTGTGGCAAAGAGTTTCATACATTAAATCTTTGGGTTCCCCCACGCTCAGCCCGCCTATAGCATACCCGTCGAAATCCATATCTACAAGTTCTGCCGCCGACTGGCGGCGCAAATCACTGTAAACTCCGCCCTGAACAATAGCAAAGAGAGCCTGACCTTCACGCAGATGGGCGCTTTTTGACCGCCTGGCCCAGATACCTGTGCGTCTTACCGCCTCTTTTACTTCATCGCGCTCGGACGGATAAGGTGGACACTGGTCAAGAACCATGGCAATATCAGAGCCAAGCATATTTTGTAGCCTTGTTACCCGTTCCGGAGTTAAAAAGTGTTTTGAGCCATCGATATGGGAAGTAAAAGCAACTCCCTTATCGTTTAGTTTGCGCAGCCCTCCAAGACTAAAAACCTGGAATCCCCCGCTGTCAGTAAGAATAGATTGATTCCAGTTCATGAAGTTATGCAATCCGCCGTGGCGGGCGATCAGCTCTAATCCCGGCCGTAAAAAAAGGTGGTAACAATTGCTGAGGATTAAACCTGTTCCCATCTCACGGAGTTCATCTACTGTAAGAGCTTTTACTGTCCCCTGCGTACCCACCGGCATAAAGGCCGGGGTTTTAATAACTCCACGGTTCGTTTTTAACTCACCGGTGCGGGCAGCGGTTTTCGAGCAATTACAGGTTATTTTGAACTGTATGGGCATGCCTTTCATCCATCCTATAGCTTATCTTAAGCAAGCTTTACTGTCAATGTATAGCGAACGCTTTATATGATTAACATGCAGTCGCCGAAACTAAAAAAACGGTAGTTATTTTCAATCGCTTTTCGGTAAGCATTCATGATATTATCACGACCGGCTAAAGCACTTACAAGCATTAAAAGTGTTGATTTTGGCAGATGAAAATTAGTCAGCATGGTATCAACATAGCGGAACTGATAGCCGGGATAGATATATAAACCGGTCCATCCTTCCTGAGACCCCTTAAACTTGCCCTTATCATTTACGGCGGTTTCCAGCACACGGGTTACGGTAGTGCCGATTGCAATAACCCTTTTGCCCCCTTCTTTAGCTTCGTTGAGCAGGCAGGCTGCTTTATTTTCCATACTATAATATTCTTGATGCATGACGTGTTCACAGATGTCTTCCGTTTTTACAGGCTGGAAGGTTCCGGGCCCGATATGTAAAGTAATACAGGCAATCCTGACTCCTTTATCACGCAGGATGTTTAAAATATCATCGGTAAAATGCAAACCTGCCGTCGGAGCGGCTGCAGAGCCTTCTTTAAGAGCATAAATGGTCTGGTACTTATCCGGATCATCAAGCTCGGTATTAATATAGGGCGGCAGGGGCACTTTACCCAAGCGGGGCAAAAGCTTCTCAATTGGCTTCGGCGAATTAAAACTTACTACACGCATTCCGTCCCCGGCAACACTTTCTATTACCGCTTCAACGCCCTGTTCGAATACAACCCTTGCTCCCTGTCTTAGCTTTTTACCCGGCCTGGCCATTGCTGCCCACTGGCCGGTGGAAAGTTTGTATAGCAAAAGCAGTTCCGCAGAAGTTCTTTTGCCTTCAATTTTTCCAATCAGGCGGGCGGGAATAACTTTAGTGTTATTTAATACAACCAGGTCGCCTTTCTCCAGGTAGGAAGGGATCTGATTGAATAGTTTATGTTCTATGCTTCCATCTTCGCGGTTTAATACCATCATGCGGGATTTATCTCTTTGCTCGAGCGGCTTCTGGGCAATAAACTTTTCCGGCAGGTGGTAATCGTAAGCGCTAAGCTTGCTGTAATCCATTCAAAACCTTCTTTCGCCAGTCTAATAAGCTTAAAAAGCTTAGAATAAAAATGTTCTGCATAAAGCATGTGCATAGTGCGCGAGCTTTTTTAGCGCCTGATAAAGTTTAAGATTAAAGTCAGGATGATACTTATTATAATCATCGTAGCCAGCGGCAGATAAAAGGTTATATTCTCGCGCTGAATAAATATATCCCCCGGCAAGCGCCCGATACCAAGTTTTCCAAAAAGTATTAAAACCAGTCCGGCTGCGCCAATCAATGCGCCGCCAAAAAGGAGCAGTTTACCAAAAGACTCTAAATCGGGCAATCTAAACACCTCATCTAAAAAAAAGATTAAAAAATAAATATGCCAAAGTAGACAGAACCACCGTCTCCTGTATTAAAGTTGAGAAACCAGAGGAAAGAAGCCAGATTGTTGAAGACGTTTTAACCGCCCCCATGGCGCCGCTTACCACTGAACAAGGACAATAGGTTAAGCAGCTGCTAAATAATTTAAAATTCGAAAAAAGCTAAAGTTTAAAACCCGATATTCCCCTGGCAGGGTTTTTACTTCTATTAAATCCCGAATTCTTCTTTTTAAATTCTGCTTCTATTACCACAGCTTTTGCTGGGGACCGTCTGCCGGTTTGAGATTTAAATATGCATACACTTCACTGGTTACCATCCTGCCGCGGGCTGTTCTTTTTAGCAATCCGAGCTGCATCAAATATGGTTCGTAGACATCTTCCAATGTTTCCGGTTCTTCGCTGATGCAGGCAGCAAGAGTATCCAGGCCAACTGGTCCGCCTTCAAATTTTTCAATTAAGGCCGTGAGCAGGCGGCGGTCGATTTCATCCAAACCTTTTTGGTCAAGCTGAAGCATTTGCAGCGCTTCTTCAGCGACTGACCCGCTTATAATATTATCAGCTTTGACCTGGGCATAATCGCGCACTCTTTTTAAGAGGCGATTGGCTACCCGTGGTGTGCCCCTCGAAGCGCAGGCAATAATTTTTGCTCCTTCTTTTTCTACTTTTACATTAAGAATATTGGACGAACGGGTAATAATCCTTTCCAAATCAGCCGGAGAATAAAAATCAAGCCGTTCAACAACCCCAAAACGGTCCCGCAGGGGTGATGTAAGCAGCCCTGCCCGAACAGTAGCCCCAATCAATGTGAAAGGCGGGAGATCAAGGCGCAGTGTTCGCGCACCGGGTCCTTTTCCGATAATGATATCTAAAGCATTGTCCTCCATGGCCGGATAGAGAATTTCTTCGACTGTACGGTTAAGACGGTGAATTTCATCAATAAATAGGACATCGCCATGCCCAAGATTGGTTAAAATTGCTGCCAGATCGCCGGGCCTTTCAATGGCAGGTCCGGCTGTTACCCTGATGCTAACGCCCAGTTCATTGGCAATGATATGGGCCAGGGTCGTTTTTCCCAGTCCCGGTGGCCCGTAGAGCAGGACATGATCTAACGACTCGTTGCGATCCAGGGCAGCTTTGATATAGATAGCCATCTTTTCTTTTATTTTTTCCTGTCCCACATACTCAACCAGCGCACGCGGCCTTAAACCTATTTCCAGCTGGGGGTCGTCTTCGGAATGACGCTCGGCCGAAACAATTCGTTCTTCCTCCATCCGGTTCTCCTTTCAACATTTCAGATCACAGTTTTTAGCAAAGCTAAAATTATTTACCATCACTTATTATTGATAATGTAGTTATAAAAAAATCATTTAAGGCGATCTAACTGGCGGCCATACTTTTTAGAGCAAGCTTTAAAAGCTCCTCCCGGCTGGCGCTTTCGTTTTGTTCCAAAACCCTGCTTACAGCAACTGCTGCTTCTCCACCCGAGTAACCAAGGGCGATGAGAGCCTCGGTTAAATCATCGAAAACCGATCCCCCGGAAGAACTTAGCGGTTGCCCGGCCAGCTCTTCTGAAGTAATCGTGCGGGGCAGTTTTTCCTTCAATTCAAGAACAAGGCGCTGAGCTGCTTTCTGACCAACCCCGTGAGCCATTTTCAACTGGGCAATATTCTCTTCCAAAACGGCAACATATAACTGCGAAACGGTAAATAGTCCCAGCAAAGATAGGGCCAGTCTCGGTCCAAAGCCACTGACCCCGATGACAAGGTTAAAAAGTTTGCGTTCTTCCGCCGTTTTAAAACCATAAAGATATACTTCTTCTTCTTTAACCAGCAAACGGGTATAAAGGGTAACATCCTGTCCTATTGAACCGGAAAGATCTGTCTCTGCCGGAGGCATATCAAGAGCTATGCCGATTCCGCCTATTTCCAGGATTGCTTTACCCGGACTTGCCGCAACCAGGCGGCCTTTCAGATATTCAATCACTTATGGCCGTCCTCCCTTTACTGCTTCATGCCAGCGGCAGCATTGCAAATGACAGAGCGCTACGGCCATGGCATCGGCCTCATCGTCAACAGCAGGTTCCTTGTTTAGTTTTAGCAGCATCCGGACCATTTTCTGGACCTGCTGTTTCTCAGCCTTGCCGTATCCGGCAACTGCCTGCTTAACCTGGAGCGGTGTATACTCAAAAAGAGAAATATTCTGATTGGCGGCAACAAGCATAATTACTCCACGCGCTTCTCCTACCTGAAAAGCAGTCCGGACATTTTTACTGAAAAAAATTTTTTCTACAGCCACACCCTGCGGCTTATATTCCTTGATAAGATTTAAAACCTGGTCATAAATAGCTTTCAGGCGCAGAGCCGGCTGCTCGTCCTTGCCGGTTCTGATACAGCCCGACTGCAAACAGTTAAATACGCCATTATTTACTTCGATAACGGCGTATCCGGTTATTGCTACTCCCGGGTCAATTCCTAATATGCGCATCAGATCACCTGTACTTTCCAAGTTCTCTTTTATTGTGTTTCAGCCATCAGTTCTTCAGGAATATCAAAGTTTGCATAAACATTCTGAACATCATCGTGATCATCAAGCGCTTCCATTAATTTTACAATTTTTGCTGCAGTATCAGCATCGGTAATATTAAGGGTGTTGCTGGGCAGCATTGTAAGTTCATAAGAGTCAACAGGTATCCCCT
>PWSG01000140.1 GCA_003564055.1 Syntrophomonadaceae bacterium | reverse complement strand
TGATCTATTTGATTCTGGCCGGGATTGCGGCTTGTTGACTTTTTTTTACCCTTGCATTAAAATGGTTTAAGAATTGATAAGACAATTAAATTAAACATTTATATTATCGGGGCGTGGCGCAGCTTGGTAGCGCGCTTGACTGGGGGTCAAGAGGTCGAAGGTTCAAATCCTTTCGCTCCGACCATTATTTTTTCAGGAAGGAGATGATAAAGGGTTAATAAAGGTAAGGAATGATTTAAAATGAAAGGATGTGCCCGCTAAATGAAGAAACGGGTATTAGCTGTCGCTGTATTGACAATACTGGTCTTATCAGTTTTTGCTGCGCCGACGCTCGCTTCAATTAGAAACTATACAGCTGTAGGATTCAGGTATATCGGCGATGTATTTCATGAAAAAGAAGTCAACGTACCAGTTGGAAGTACATACTTCCTGGTAACAGGAAAGGGTGAAGTCGGCGGCACTCAAGTTGTACTTGACAATGTGGATATAGATGGAACAAATGTTTATATTGAGAATTACTTTTTTGGAACTACAGCTCTTGATGCGGCAGCAAATGAACATGTGAGAATTATCAGCGATATTGAATTGGATCAAGCACTGCTTCAGACCGGTGTAGAAATGGATCCCGGGGAAAGTGGCTATATCAGGCAATCAGCTGGTTATAGCGTTGGCTCGGACGGAAGTTATCTTAAAACCCGGAACTATTTTGGTAATACCGGTGGTATAACAAGAAGAATTCACGAAGTCGGGCGTTATATGCAAGATCGCATGGAAGTAATAGGATATGCTGAAGTATGGGAGATTACGGAAGTAACAAGCGGAAACGGAAAAGGCGGTTTTTGGAAAGGGAATTAAACCAGTTCCGCAAGAGAGCTTTATTAAGGAACATATAGAGGTTCCAGGTTAATCCCTGGAGCCTTTTTTTTGACACTAAAATATTTTGTAAGTATACTAGATGATAATAAATGCCAGTAACTGTCGATATGGAGGGAAACATTAATGGAGCCTGGTAAAAGTATAAATGAAAAACAGAAAATTGCCCTTAAGCGGGCGGAAGAACTTAAAGGCAGGGTAGACGATTACAGGGAAGCTTTAAAGACAATACCAGCCGGTTTTAAGCGCTGGCCGCAGATTCTTGAAAACCAGAAAAGGATCAAAGATTACTTCAAAGCATCCGATGATGACTGGGATAACTGGCGCTGGCAGCTTAAAAACCGGATTACTACTACAGGTGTGCTAAAAGAATTGCTGCCCCTGGGAAAAAAAGAGATCGAAGAAATTGATAAGACCGGTTCGCAATACCGCTGGGCTGTTTCACCATATTATTTAAGCCTGATTGATCCTGACGATCCCGATGATCCTGTCAAGCGTCAGTGCATTCCTACAATCGAGGAACATCTTGACGAGGGCGGCTATGATGATCCAATGGGCGAAGAATATACTTCCCCGACAACGGCCGTTACACGTCGTTATGCAGATCGCCTGATTATAAAAGTTACTAACCAGTGCGCCATGTACTGCCGTCACTGCCAGCGGAGAAGGTCAATCGGGGAAAAGGATCTTGCAACTCCCCGCGAGCAGCTTGAAGAAGCATTAGATTACGTGCGTAAGAACGAGGAAGTCCGCGATATATTGCTTACAGGCGGGGATGGATTTATGCAGGATAACCAGACCATAGCCTGGCTCCTTGATGAACTTGATCAGATTGAGCATGTTGAAATCAAGCGTTTCGGATCACGAACGCTTGTTACCATGCCGCAGAGAATAGATGATGAACTGTGTAAAATATTCTCGGAGCATTTACCGCTCTACATCAATACGCACTATAACCATCCCCTGGAAGTTACCCCGCGCGCCCGCGAAGCTTGCTTTAAGCTGGCCCGAGCCGGAGTCGGTTTAGGTAACCAGACAGTGCTTTTAAATGGGGTAAATAACGACCCCTTTATTATCCGCAAACTAAACCAGGACCTGCTGCAGGCCATGGTTCGCCCTTATTACATATTTCATGCCAAGGCGGTCAAGGGGACTTCTCACTTTAGAACCAAGGTCGAAGAAGGCATAGAAATTATGGAAAACCTCCGCGGTTATACTTCAGGTTTAGCTATACCGACCTTTGTCGTCAACGCTCCGCTGGGACAGGGCAAAACCCCGATGCTACCCGAATACCTTGTCAGCAGCGGAAAAGGTTACATTATGATCAGAACCTGGGAAAACAAAATTGTCCGCTACGAAAATTAATATTTATCTTATTATTGCTTAAAAAGAAGGATAATCTTATTTTGCGTTGAAAAAATAGGCTATACACAATATTCCACATAAGCAGAAAAAGTATTTCAAGGAGGTGTAATACAACCTCGCAAGCTTCTTTACAGGTGTTACTTTGTCTTTCCTCTACAGGCCGGATTTTGACTGAAAGGGGGTTTTCACAGGGGCGGAAAGAATGACGTGTTGGACGGATAGTTTTGAGAGTTTTATAAAATATGAGGAGGTCATGGAAATGAGAAAGAATATTACCTGTTTGTTGAGCATGTTTTTAATAGCTGCCATGTTTTTTGCAGTGTTTGGTTGTGAGCCGGCAGAAGAGGTTGTTGAAGAGCCAGTAGATGAAGAGCCAGTCGATGAACCTGTTGACGAGGATATATTCATTGTCGTTGCTGCCGGAAGCCCCGGTGGTGTATATTTTCCGCTTGGAGCCGGTCTGGCTTACGTTTTTGAGCGCAGAATAGAAGGTGTTACCGCGATGTCTGAAACTACCGGTGCTTCAGTTGAGAACAGCCGCCTGGTAGCTGCAGGGGAATCAGACATGGGTATGGCCATGGCTAACGTGGCCTGGGATGCTTATGTTGGTGAAGGAGCATTTGAAGATGATGGCGCACTGCCGATACGTACCCTTTTCTCCATGTATCCGGCCCAGCAGCACCTGCTGACACTTGAAGGCTCAGGTATTGAATCCGTAGCTGACCTTGCTGGTAAAACTGTCAGTGTTGATGCTCCCGGCAGCGGCTGTGAAGTTACATCTTATATAATTCTTGAAGCTGCCGGCATTATGGATGAAGTAAATGCCGTGAACTATTCACAACCCGAGGCAGCCGAAGCTCTGATTGACGGTATGGTTGATGCAGTATTTTACAACTTTGCTTCTCCGGCAGCTGTTGTAGATCAGATCCAGGCCGCAAGGGATGTTAAGTTTGTACCAATGAGCGCAGAACTAATCGATGCAATTATTGAAGATTACCCCTACTTTTCCCCGGGAGCAATTCCTGAAGGTCATTACGGCCTGGCAGAAGATGTGCCTGCCCTGACTGTCGGTAACCTGATGCTTGTTCATGAAGATATGGATGAACAGTTGGTCTACGAACTGATTTCAGCAATTTTCCATGAGGATTCCCTGGCTGAGCTGATTGGTATTCACCCGATTGCTCGAAATTTCCAGGTAGCCCTGGCAGCTGAAGCGCCTGTGCCTTTCCATGCTGGTGCTGAGCTTTATTTTCAAGAGCATCAGTAATTTGAAAAGGATATATGGGAGGAACCGAGCTTGCCTGTCTCCCACGGAGGTAAGCCATCGATAAAAAATGGATCCTGATTATTATATTGCTTGTGATTATTGCAGCGGGTGCCTTCTTTTTTAGAGGAGGGCACCCGACTGCCCATTATCTGACTTTTTATAAGGGTCATACTGATGAAGCAATTTACCAGCTTCAAGTTAAACCCGGTGAGTTATTAATCTTGAAGTATATCCATTCTTCTGATCGAACGCCGGTTACTGCCCTCTTTGAAATACAGGAAGACGGATTATTGCTGCTGGAGGAAAAGTATTCCTGGTATGGTGCCGGCTTGGAATCAGGAGCAAATCTCGAATTTTCCTTTGAGGCTGATCAGGTTAGAGTTAGCGGTTATGACAGGTTTTTTGAAAAACTGCCCCTGCGGGTAGCGAGGACGGTGCCCCAGGAGGTGGTTTTGAAAGACCAGGGTATAAGTATTTCTTTAAATCATTTGGCTCCGGGTGGAACCTTGTTGGTAATTGTTATCGATGAACAGTGAAGAATTACAATGCGCACATGAACGGGTAAACTGAACTTGTAAAAGGAGTTGCAGAACATGCCAATTGGAAAGTTCATGGATAAACAGAAGGACGCTCTTGTTGAAGAAGCGTTAAAGGGAAAACATCGAAACTTTACAGGCACCTGGTATTATATTGCTGCTTCAATTGCAGTAGGAACAGCACTCTATCATATTTATACCGCTTATTTCGGCGCCCCTTTTGCCCTGCTTTTTCGTAATATACACTGGATGTTAATTGCCAGCCTGATATTTTTATACTTCCCATCTTTAAAAAAATCACCGCGCGATAAGCCGACAGTTGTCGATGTTTTGCTCGTTTTGGCCAGCATTGTTCTCGGTATGTATGTAATTCTCAATTTTGACGCTATTGCCGGCAGAGCGGGTGCCCCTGTAACTGCAGATATTGTGCTGGGCGCCCTGCTGGTTGTTATTGTTATGGAGGCGGGTAGGAGAACCGTCGGCTGGCCGATCGTTTTTATCGCTGTCCTTTTTCTTGTCTATGCATATTTTGGCCAGGCCATGCCTGGAATGCTTATGCACCGCGGGTATTCAATAGCGCGGATATTTCCTTTCCTTTACCTCACCGATGCCGGTATATTTGGCATTCCTCTTGGCGTGTCTTCGCGATTTATTTTGCTCTTCATTATATTTGGCGCTTTCTTAGATAAGGCGGGGGCGGGTATTTTTTTCAGGGATCTTTCGCTGGCCCTTACAGGGAATTACGTTGGCGGGCCCGGAAAATCGGCCATTTTATTTAGCGGTTTTATTGGTTCTATTACCGGCAGTTCAACAGCCAATGTTGTAACCACGGGAACTTTTACTATACCCCTGATGAAAAAACTTGGCTACTCGCCGCAATTTGCAGGGGGTGTAGAAGCAGATGCTTCTACGGGGGGGCAAATACTGCCGCCGGTAATGGGAGCGGCCGCGTTTGTAATGGCTGAATATATTGGTGTGCCTTATGTTACAGTAATGATAGCGGCAATAGTTCCGGCGGCATTATATTTTATTACTTCTTTCTTTATGGTGCACTACCGTGCCCTGAAAGATAATCTTCTCCCGGTTCCCAAGGAGGATTTACCGAACCTTCTTGAGGTTTTAAAAAAAGGGTTTTACTTTTTTACACCTTTAATTATTCTCATTGTATTGCTTGTAATGCATTATTCCCCTTCAAGATCTGTTTTCTGGGCCCTTTTGTCGACTATTGCCTTAAGCTGGCTGAGGCAGGATACACGTATGGGGCTAAAGGAGATTTATGAAGCTCTTTTATCCGGGGTGCAGAAAGCGCTTGAAGTCGTTGCCGCCTGCGCAGTGGCCGGTATTATTATCGGGATGGTGACAATGACCGGTTTGGGCTTAAAATTTTCAACCCTCATTGAATTATTGGCGGGTGGAAACCTGTTAGCAGGGCTTTTTTATACCCTGATCGCTTCGCTGATTCTCGGGATTGGTGTTCCGACAACAGCCAAGTATATTATTCTGGCCACCCTGGTTGCCCCGGCCCTGGTTTCACTTGGCGCCCCACTGCTGGCCTCTCACCTTTTTATTCTGTACTTCGGTACTGATGCTGATATTACTCCCCCGGTCGGCCTGGCGGCCTATGCAGCAGCAGGTATAGCGGGTGCGCATCCTCTGCAGACCGGTATCGAGGCCTTCAAGATGGGTATAACGGCTTACATTGTACCGTTTTGCTTTATTTTAGGTCCGGCCCTTATTTTGCAGGGTCCGCTGCTTGAAATAATTATCGCCTGCACAACAGCTTTTATCGCCTGTGCCGGCCTCGGGGCAGCGATGCAGGGCTATTTTGTACGCAAGATGCCCTGGTGGCACCGGATTATTCTTTTTGTCGGCTCGGTAATGCTGATGGAAACCACCTGGACATGGGATCTCATAGGGCTGGCCCTTTTAGGTGGAGTTTTTACCATTGAATATCTGGCTGAACGGGTACTAAAGCGGGATGCAGCGGCATAAACTT
>PWSG01000321.1 GCA_003564055.1 Syntrophomonadaceae bacterium | reverse complement strand
TTTAATGTTGTTCTGGATTATAGCTAAAAAAGCACCACAGAACATGGTTGCAATTCCTAACCAGATAATGATATAGCCTGCGTCTGAGACCCGGTTCCACAGATTAACTGCACCTGTAGATAGCGGCTCTATTAACATGATGCTGCTCTCAGGTGTATATATCATGCTTATGATGCGAATGATTCCGTAAGCACCTGCTTTAATCATTAACCCGGATAAAAGGGCGCTGGCCGGGGCAGGAGCAACAGGGTGAGCCCTGGGTAGCCAGATGTGGACCGGCACCATACCGGCTTTAATGCCGAAGCCTAAAATCATTAACAGCGCTGCAGTAATATAATAGCTGTTAAGGCCTTCCATTAATGCAGCCTGGGGAGTAATTGCCAGGGAACCTGCATTATAGTAGAAGATTCCCATCCCGGTTAGCAGGCACATGCCGCCGAAAACTCCCAGGTAGAGATAAAGGTTACCGGCGCTGAAAGCTTCATCGGTCTGGGTATGAACAACTAAAACGTATGATGCCAGCGACATTATTTCGAAGAAAAGCAGCAGGGTCAGCAAATCGCCGGCCAGGGGAACGCCGACTGTTCCGCTTAAGGTAAGCATAAAGAACGCAAAAAAGCGCCCGCGGTTTTCTTCATGATTCATGTATTCCAGGGCAAAAATGGTTGCAGCGAGCCAGATAAAGGATGTAATCAGGGCAATCAGAAATCCGAATTCATCGACGCGAAAGAAAAAATTATAGGGGGTTACGATCATTGGCACTTTAAAAATCAGTGCCTGTCCCTGGGAAAGATGCTGATACATGAAGGCAACTGCAGCAAGTGTACCTGCACTGCCTGTTAGAGACCAGGCGTTGCGCCACCAGGCAAGGTCTTTGGCACACATGATCATTGCAAAAGATATCAGGGGAATAACTACAGCGATAAGAGGCAGATTAGAGAATATTTCCTGGGGCATATTTAATTACCTCCTGAAAAGAACAGGTATTCAGCAATACTATGCAGGTAAGGAACTGTTAGTTCCAGGCCTATCCCGACGACAAGGCATCCTATAACCAGGACCAGGATCGGTATGAGCATGGAAAGAGGAGCTTCCAGTCCCTTTTCTTTCTTAAACTGACCATCTTTAAAAAAGGCGGCAATTACAATTGGCAGGAAATAAGCAGCGTTTAAAAGTGCACTGCCAATTAAAACGGCAACAAAAATGGGCGCACCGGCTTCAAGACTGCCCTGTATCAGGTACCATTTAGAAATAAAGCCGTTTATGGGAGGGATGCCAATCATCCCGATAGCGGCAATTGTAAAAGCAATCATAGTAAGCGGCATCTGTTTGCCGAGCCCGTTTAATTCACTGATTTTCTTTTTTCCTGTAACAGTGATAATCGCCCCTGCACAGAAGAAAAGGGTAATTTTTAAAATGGCATGGTTAATAATATGTAAAAGACCGCCTGTCAGGCCGATCATGTTAAATAATCCTGCACCAAGGGTGATATAGCCAAGCTGGCTTATTGTTGAATAGGCAAGCCTTCGTTTTAAAACATCCTGCTGCATGGCAATAATCGAAGCTGTCAGGATGGTTATCGATACTAATCCTGCCACAAAGAAGCCAAGCTGCAAACCAACCAGTGCTGTAATACCGAAAACCGAATACATCACCCTGACAATGCCAAAAATACCGGATTTAACAACGGCAACAGCATGAAGCAGCGCACTGACGGGAGTTGGCGCGGCCATAGCCGAGGGCAGCCAGGCATGAAGGGGCATAATAGCGGCTTTTACCCCGAAACCGAGAATGAAGCAAAGAAAAGCAACTTGCCACATCCTTAGCGTACCGGTAGACAGGTCAACTATGCCGCCCTGGGTAAATTCCAGGGTACCGATATTGCCGTAGGTTAATATCAGGCCGGCTAAAATTAAGCCTGCGCCTAAAAAACTGTAGATCAGGTATTTAATACCGGCTGCCCGGGCTTCTTTATTACCTTCATGAATAACCAGGGGGTAAGTAAAGATAGTTAAAAATTCATAGAACAGGTAAAGTGTAAGCAGGTTTGCTGAAAAGGCAATACCCATTGTCATGCTTAATGACAGCAGGTAAAAGATATAATAACGGCGGCGGTTGTGTTCATGGGCCATATATCCGCTCGAATAAAGAACGGAGAAAAACCAGAGGATACCGGCCACGCCTGCGAAAAGCGCGGCAAATGGCTCCGTGCGCAGCTTTATTTCCAGTCCTGGAGCAATCCGGTGAATTAACAGTTCCCAGCTTCCAAAATGATAGAAATAATAAAGGACAACAACCGTAGCAACAGCGCTAACTAAACTAATTAAAACTACAAAAGGATTGCGGATGCGGTCTTTTCCTTCAGGGATCATACTTGAAAGCAGGGCGCCGAAAAAGGGAAAAATAATTAGGAATAACGGCAGGTAGATTATGCGATCCATATTTGGTAGTACTCTCCCTACAGAATTAATTATTTTACTGCATTTCCAGTATTAAATATTGCAGCTTGTCTTTTAAATTATCTTACTGCATTTATTTATCTTATAGGGTTGACATTTACAGGGCTATAATCTTAACAAATCAAAAAGGATATGAATATAACTAATTAAGGGTTTTAAATATTAATCGTTATCCTCAAGGCCAGGTTCTGACTCTTGTTTTTTCTTTTTCTTTTGTTTCTTCATTTCCTTTTCCAGCTCTTCTTTTTCTTTCTGGCTGGTTGCAGTTGTTCCCCAGACCAGCATAATTGATACTACAGTTACAAAAAGTACGGTTGACTCCATTAAAGTATCGTAACCCCTGTAATCCAGCAGAACATTGGATACCAGGTTAGTGCCACCACTTTCCTTTACGCCCTCATAAACATAACGCTGCCAGACAACATTAAATACTGGATTATCAGGATTGCCATAAAGCGGCATTTCCGTTACAGCAAGGATTAGCATGAAGGCAATCATAGAAACAAGCATAAAGGACATAACAAAGAATAATATTCTTTGATAATTTCTCACTGCGGTCGCCTCCCAACTTTAGTTACCACGGTAACCATTAATACGGTCAGGCCTATGCCGATAGCAGCTTCTGTAATGGCCAGGTCCGGAGAATTTAGCTGTTGCCATACCAGGGACATAATCATGCTGTAAGCACCGAAAATTACTACAATATAAAGCAGATCGTTAAAAATGAAAATGGAAAGAGCTGTTGCAATCAGTAAGGCCAGCATTAAGAACATTAAGATATCAATCATCAGCTTTTCCCATCTCCTTTCTTATTGTTATCCACCTGCTGCCTGCGTCTTCGACGCTGCGAAGCAACATAATCGTTAATCAAAAAGCTGCCTTCAGCCATAGGAGTACCTCTGTTATATGCGGTTTTAGCAATCAGGTGGGTAACAATTGGGTTAATTGTGGCAATCATTACCCCGATTAAAATCAGCTTGGTAATATTAGTAATATCCATAATCAGCAGCATTAAGCCGATTAAAACCATTCCTGCGCCAAGGGTGTCGCACTTACCCATGGCATGCATGCGGGTATAGACATCGGGTAACCTGAGCAGTCCGACCACTCCGACTACCAGAAAGAAAAATCCGCCAAGTAAAAAGAAAACTGCTATGTATTGGAGTACCATTCTAAATCACCCCTGCTTATGGCTTTTTGCAGCCATTGTAATGAATCTTATATTATTTGTCCTTCCCGCAGCAGCTTCAGGATACAGAGTGTTCCGATGAAGGTTCCGAGTACAAAAACAAATGCTACATCAATGTAATAGAAGCTGCGGTCAATATAGGCGAATATTAAAATGATCACAACCACGTTAGTGGTAATAATGTTTATAGCAACCACCCTATCCAGCACTGATGGCCCGTAATATGCGCGAATAATTGAAATAAGTGATGCAATTGAAAGACCGACAACCATACTGTAAAGAATAGTATTGATCATTTTTTGTAAGTAGCCTCCAGATCCAGCAGTCTTTTGTACTGTGGTGAGTTTTCCTGTTCCTGACCGTACTGCCTGGTAAAGGCATGTACAATCAACAGGTTTCCTTCCAGTTCTACAGTTATTGTGCCCGGGCACAAAGTAATCGAGTTAACATAAAGAACCCTGATCAGGCTGCGTTCAAGATCACAGCGCATGATTACAATGCCGGGTGATATGGGCATGCGGGGGTTAAGTACAATTAAGGCCACAGTAATGTTGGCAGAAATAACTTCTACAGCCAGCAGGATTAGATATCTAATTAACAGATAAATCTGTTTCAATGAAAAATCTGTTTTGAATTTTTCAGATATGGTTAAATTGCTCCAGAATACTGTTAAAAGTGAGCAAAAAATAACGCCTACTAAGATGTGCTGCCAGTCCACGCTTGCTGATATCAGCAGCCAGAATGTCATCAAGAGTATAAAAATAAACATTGAGCCAAACGGATCTCCTTTTACCCTTGTAAACATACCATTCACCTCCTACCGGCCATCATTAATTTTAAAGTAGTATTTCTACAGTCTTATTTATAAAAGTTAAAACAGTTCCGGGAAAAATACCAAGATATATTATGCCAAGAGCCATGACAACAATTGGAGCAAGCATGCTCAGGGGAATCTGATCTATTATGAATTTTTTGTTGTTATTGTTATGGTTGCTTTCGCCGTGGTCTTCCCTGGAAAAATAAGCCTGTCCTATTATTGGAAAATAATAAGTTGCATTTAGAAGGCCGCTTAAAACTATTACCAGGATTAACAATGGTAAATCAGCTTCCAGGCTGCCCAGTGCCAGGCCGTATTTGCTAATAAAGCCACCAAAAAGTGGTATGCCTACCATGGAAAAAGCAGCCACGGTAAAAGCGCCCATGGTGATCGGCATCAGGTAGCCCATGTCTGCAAATTCGTTTACCTGCTTACGTCCGGTCTGGTAAGCAATAGCGCCGGCACAGAGAAAGAGGCAGGTTTTCATAAAAGCGTGAACAACTATATGCAGCATGCCTGCAGCCAAACCCCAGGGGGTTCCTAAACCGATGCCGAGAAATACATAGCCAATCTGGGCAACAGTTGAGTAGGCAAGCCTTCTTTTCAGCTCAATCTGCACAAAAGCAAAAAACGAACCGGCTAACATTGCCATTACGGCTAAGACAATAATCAAGTGGCGAATAAAAGTTTCATGGAAAATATCCAACCCGAAAGCAATTAAGAGAATCTTCACAAAAGCAATAATATAAACCTTGACAACCAGGCTTGATAAAATAGCGCTTGAAGGAGAAGGGGCTGAAGAGTGAGCATCCGGAAGCCACAGGTGCAAAGGAAACAGTGCAGCTTTGACTCCAAAACCGACAACAAAGAAGCTTAATGTTGTCCAGATTAAAATCGGGTACTGGTCTCTGATTTGGGCAAGCTCAATGGAGATAAAGGTAATATTCAAGTGGCCTGTAATCATATATATGAAACCGATTCCAAAAAGGATGAAACCAGAACCAATTGTTGCCAGCAGCAGGTACTTTAAGGCTGCTTCAGTGGAAAGGCGTGTACCTTTGGCTGCAACCAGGGCGCAGGCGCTGATTCCGGTAATCTCAATCAGCACGTACATGTTGAAGAGGTCGTTGGAAACAACCAGTCCAATCATGCCAGATAAACATAACAAAAATGCTGTATAATACCAGCCTGTTACAATTCTTTCCAATTCATATTTTATGGTTACAAAGCTGAAAATCATAATAGCGAGGGAAATTCCGGAAATTGCCATTATCATTACAGTCGATAATGGGTCAACCAATATTTCAATGCCCCAGGGGGGCCTCCAGCCAGATACTGCATAGCTGATTGCCCTGCCCTTTATAACATGATTTCCGATGATAATAGTTATAATAAAGACAACTGCTGTAACAGCAGTGGTTAGGGGGGCGCAATATTCCTTTTTCCATCTTGCAAAAACAGGCATACAAAAAGAGGCTATCAATGGTATGATAACACAATAGAAAGGGAGGACTTTAATTGTATCAAGGGTTATTATATCCATGTTTAAGGAGTCACCTCTATTTTAATTTCATAAAGTTTGGTGCGCTGATTGTCCCGTAATATATATATAGTTTTACAATCAAGGCCAGGGCAAAAGCAGTAACACTGAAGCTGACAACAATACCTGTTAAAATTAGGACTGAAGGAAGCGGATTAACATAGAGTGCTTG
>PWSG01000193.1 GCA_003564055.1 Syntrophomonadaceae bacterium | reverse complement strand
GGGTCATATACTTTTAAAGGAGAACTGGTTTTCCCAGCTACCATTTTCTTAGAGGATGAGGTTTATATCTACCATGTTGTCGATGTAGTCGATCCGGAAGAGTACGCTATGTATTTAGAAGATAACCAGCAATCAGATCATCTCGAAGACCCGGTACATGGGGGAGAGGATGGAGAAGACGAGCAGGCCGATAAAAAGACCGACAGCTAAAAGCAAAACAGGCTCTATAATTGTTCCCAGCCGCTCGACGGTGTAGGAGACTTCTTTTTCATAAAAATTAGCGGCCCGTTCAAGGGTTTGGTCAAGCGTTCCTGTTTCTTCCCCGACCCTGACCATTTCGGTAAGAAGAGGCGGGAAACATTTACCCGCAGCCATCGGGGCAGCTAAAGTATCGCCGCTGCTTAAAGCATCGCTTAGCTCGCTGATTGTTTTTGATATTACCGCGTTGCCGACGGTACTGTCGGCCAGCTGGAGGGCGCGGTGCAGGGTAACGCCTCCTGCCAAAAGCGTACCTAAGGTGCGGGCAAAGCGGGCAGCAGCATTTTGAGAATATATTTTGCCGTAAAGAGGCAGCTTCAAGCGTAAGTTATCAACGCGGAGCCTGCCTCTTTGGGTTTTTGCATACCACTTTAAAGCGCCTAAAAGCAAAATGATGGCGGGGATAAAGAAGTACCAGTAATAGGCTGCTTTTTCGCCTGCTGTTAAAAGGATACGGCTAAAAAGAGGCATTTCCATGCCCATTGAATTAAAGATGTTCGCAAACTGGGGTAAAACGAAGATAATCATAACCACAACTACAACTGCTGCCACAGCGGTTATGAAAAGCGGGTAAGCTGTGGCCGAGCGAATTTTTTCTTCCATGTCATGCTGTTTTTCATAGTGTGTGGCCATTCTTTCCATAAATGAATCTAAAACGCCTCCTGCTTCGGCAGCGGCAACCATGTTGATCAGCAGGGGCGGGAAAAAGTCTTTTTGCAATTTAAGTGCGCCTGCAAGGTCGCTTCCTTCCTGCAGGGTGGAGGAGGCAGCTTTAAGTTTAGCCCTGAAAGCCCGGTTTTCCATCTGCTCGGAGAGGACATTTAAGGCATGCAAAACTGAAATACCGGCTTTAAGCATAGTTGAAAACTGCCGGCAAAAGATCATTAAATCGCGGCTGCTGTATTGTTTTAGGCCAAGAAGCTCTAAATACTGCAAGATATTTTCTTTGCCAGGCAGGTTTATGTAGCGCTGTTTTTTAATTTCAAGGGGAATCAGGCCGCGTGAGCGGATACGGGAAAGGACCTCATTTTCATTAGCAGCTATTAGGGTGCCGCTTATTTTATTTCCCTGCCAGTCTTTTGCCTGATAGCGGTAATTAAGCGCCATTAATAAAAAAGCCCCCTGTAATTAATAAGCCGGTATTTTTTCTAAGCCAGATGCTGCTTGATCATTTAAGCTGAAAACTTTCTTTAAATGCAACTCTAAAGTAGTATCTGACTTATTAGTATTTGACCACTTTAATTTTTCAAAAAGGACGAGGTTAGGTAAATTTTCAATGTCCTGCAGTAAAGATTGCAGGACGTACGGCCGGCCCGTAACTTTAAGATTTAAGTTTACCTCCACATGGTCTTCTTTAAAGCTGCTTTCCCCGATGCGAAGCGAATTTACATTTAGGTTATGGCTGTTTAAAACTATCTCCAGGCCATCTAAGGCCTGCGGCAGTTTAGCTAGATCCGGTATTTTTTTTAAAAGGCGCTCTTTCTGGTCATCAAGAAGGGTAATTTCAGCTTCGATAACTTCCCGGTCTTGAAGTATTGAGAGCAGTATTTTTTCTTCTTCTGCCAGGCTATTTTGTTCGCGGTGCAGGGTTTTTACTTCTGTTAAAAGAGCTGATCCCATAAAGTGCCAGCCTGCTGTAAATATTCCTAACAGGGCAATTATCAGCAGTAAATACTTTTCTCTTTTGGCGAAGGTATTATTTTTAGTTTTCATTTTCTGCAACCTCGCCTGTTGAAATAAAAACAGTTTTTAGAACAAAGTTGTAAGAGCGGTGCTGATTCATGGATACCGATTCCAATGAAGTGTAACCTGTAAGGGGAAGGTTAGCGATGTTTTGCCGGTAAAGGGCAGGGCTTTTAATTTCCTGGCTGGTGCCTTTAATTTCAACACTGCCGCCTGAGTCGATTGTAATGCTATCTAAAATAAGGGTATGCGGAAGTGCAGACCTAATTTCACGCATTGCAGTAGACCAGGAAACCTTAGAGCCGCTTAGTTTTTCTTCAAGTTTAAGCTTTTCGTTTAGCCTTTCTGTTTCTGCGGTCATGGCAATTAACGGTTCAACCTTAAGTTTAAGGGCAGATATGTCTGCAGCCAGGGCAGCTGTTTTTTGCTCTAAATAACCCCTGTAACTTTGCAGGCCCGCAAGCATGATAATTGGTAGCAACAGCAGCAGTATTATAATGAAAAGTTTAACTGCACCTTTTTTTATTAAACGGGTTGATGCTACGTATTCGGCACTGCGCAGATCAAGATCGTAGTTTATTTTATCCACCCCCTGAGGGCCAAACCCTGTGCGGCAGGAAAAAGTGCTTCCTGCCTGTAAACTTCTGGTTGCGTTTTAGGTTTGCTGCCTGTTAAAGGGGCAAGGGGGTTATAAAGATAACGTTTCAGGGCAAGTGTTTTTTCAATGTGCGAAGCCAAACCAGGTATAAAGGCGCCTCCCCCGCAAAACTGAAGGCTGTAAAGAGTAGATGCGGGGTTTTCTGCGCGGTCTGACCAGTAGGCAAGGGACTGGGCTACTTTAGAGGCATACTGCTCGGCAGCCTTAAGAAGGCCTCTTTTCTCAAGAGGGCTGCTTTCGAAGACCTGCCTGTAAGCCGTGCGGTAATCAAGGTTTTTTTCTTCAAGCAGGGCTGTGCAAAAATAATCGATTCCTGACTTTATGCTGCGGTAATAGAGATATTCTTTGCCGCGCATAATTAGAATTGTGCTGTTTGAAAAGCCGATGTCCAGCAGCACCTGCGGCGCAGTTAAACTGGCTGCTTGATTAACCGGTCTTTTGCTAATCCGCAAAGGCAAGCTATTTTGCATTGACCGGCAAAGGGCAAGGGGCAGTATTTCTAAAGAGGCACTAAAAAAGCCTGCTTTTTTAGCGGTAGAAGTGTATGCGTCAGCAGTATTTTTTGCCACGCAGGCAAGGAGGTAAGCACGCGCTTTGCCGTTATCACACAGCTCTCCTGCGGGGCAGAAATCGAAAACTGCCTCTTTGGCCGGGATTGGAAAATGTTTTTCCGCCTCATAGAAGAGCGCTTTGCGTATTTCTTTTTCTTTCATAAGCGGCAGTTTAACTTTGCGCAGGTAGAAAGCCTGCGGACCGAGGCAGAGGTTAACCTTATTTTTATGCCAGTTTTCTTTTTCTTTGAGGCGTTTTAACGCTTCAGCTAGAAGGTCGGGGTTTTTTATAAAGCCATCTTCAAAAACTTCATTTGGAGTGGCGCTTATTGCCCTGCAGTGGAGGGTGATACTACCGCGGCTGTGCCGGAACTGGATCATTTTTATGCAGGCTCTTCCAATGTCAATGCCAATTTGTGAGTAGCGGCCCGGGCGGCTTTCTATTATTTTTAGATTTTCCCTGCTGTTATTTGTGCTGTTAGCGATAACTATTAAACCTCCCCGCTAGAATTTGAAAAAACATTTAAAAAGGGGCCCGCCATTCAATAATAACTGGCCCGTTTTCCTGGTCGTGCAAAACGACGGCTGTTAATTCAAGTATGAATTCTTCAAGCTTTCCTTCAGAGATGATCAGGCGTTCGTTTTCACTCAGATCTTCAAAACTAACCCTAAAAGACCCCGGCCCCAGCGAACCTTTAATTTCCTGGTCGTAATAGAAGTCATTTTGCAGCGCTGCCAGCCCTGCTTCGATGCCCGCTTCGGCAATATAGTACTTTGCCGGATCCTGGCAGTAGTAATTAGTTACCTGCTTTTCATTAGCGGCGTAGCTAAGAAGGGCAGTACCGTAAACCATCAGGGCGGCAGTGAAAACGAGGACCATGACCAGGGCCATTCCGCTTTCAAAGCCGTGGAGTTTTTTCTTAATCTTTTTAAGCAGCATTTTTAACTTCCTCCGGGCAGGTTGCGCGGGCGGACACCGCTTTTAAGTTTTATGCTGCTTCTTTCGGCACCCGCCTCTATTGTTATTTTAAGCAGCTGGTTATCACCTAAATCAAATCTCAAATCGGTTATGCCCAGCGCTACCTTGGTATGAAAGTAGCTGCCTTCACCGCCGGGACAGGCATCAAAAACTATTTCATTATTAACCAGTCTGAAACGCAGCGTCCTGATATTATCTTTAACTTTAAACCTGACTGTTTTTTTATCTTCATCAAGAATTATTTCTTCTGCGTAACGCAGCTCTCTTATTATCTTATCCATCGCAATCCTGGCGCTTTGCTGTGCTTCCATCTGGTCTGTTCCCCGCTGCCATCCGCGCAGGCCGGTTAAATAAAAAGAATACAGGGACGTTATTATAAAGCCCATAATAGCGAGGGTAACCAGCAGTTCAATTAAGGTAATGCCTTTGTTATTTGTAAAAGCGCTCATATGATCACCTGCAGGAAAGGAAACTTAACAGGGTTTCCGAATTTTCTTTACTGCGATCAGTCCAGTGCACGGTTACTTCAATTAAAAGCAGATCAAGTTCCAGTGAAGGTTCACTTTCGCATGAAAATGTAAAGGTTTCTATGGAAGTATTCCTTCTGAAACCGTTAAAGCCGTCTATGGTTTCTTCAATGTTGGAATAAGAGCCGCTGCCTTCAAGGTAAGCTGTGTGCAGTGTGCTGCAGCCTGAGGATTTAATGGTTTCCATTTGCTCCCTGCAAAGATTAACGGCTGCAGACTGCCTGCCGGCACTGCTGATAGCAAGAAAGCTGCCCGAGAAAAGGGCCAGGAAGGGGGCAATTACAATGCCTAAAATAGTGATGGCAATAAGTAATTCTATAAAGGTGTAACCGCCGTTTAAGCGTATAACAGGTATATTCACTGATGCAGCTCCTTGTACGATTTGTACGGCATTTTAAGGTTTATTAATTGCAAAATATTTAATTGAGCAGGTTTATATACCAGTTCCAGATCTGTTCGCCCCAGAATACCTGGATAAGCGCTGCAAGGGACAGGTAAGGGGCAAAGGGCAGGGCATCTTTGCGGGTCAGTTTGCCTAAGACCATATAGGTGACACCGACAACTGCTCCGAGAAAAAATCCGAGCAGCATGACCACGGCAGCACCGCGCAGTCCCACGTAAAGCCCGATTAAAGCCATTAGCTTCATGTCGCCTGCGCCCATCCCACCGCGGCTGACAAGTAAAATTACAAGCATAATGATGCCGCCCAGCAGAAAGCCTCCTGCAGCATCGAGGAGGTCTCGTTCTGCGACCAGAAAGCCAGGCAGCTCCAGCCATATATTTACAAGTGCCGGCAGATAATAAATAAAACCGAGAGCTAAGCCGGCTGCTACTATAGTATTGGGAACAATGCGGTGTTCGAAATCAATTAAGGCCACAGCCAGCAGCAGGTAAAGAAGTGTAAGGTAACGCAGTGCGTCTACAGTGAAGCCAAAATAATAAAAAACAAGGACGAAAAGCAGGCCAACTGTCAGTTCTATTAAGGGATATCGCAAACTAATCCTGACCTGGCAGTGCTTGCAGCGTCCCCGCAGAATTAAATAACCAAGCAGAGGGATTAATTCAACAAAGCCGAGTTTTTTATCACAGGCGGGACAGCTTGACGGCGGGGTAATAAGCGAAGATTTATTCGGCAGGCGGTATACAATTACATTAAGAAAGCTGCCAAAGCTTAGGCCGAATAAAAATATAATGATCGTGATAAAGGTATTATAATAAATCATGCTTTTTTTCCTTATCCCCTTTTGCCTTAGCTAATCCGTTATTTATTTAAAACCTGCGCCAATAAGCAATTAGTTTTAAACGAATTTCTATAGTTTCGGCGCATTTTTGATTATTCCTGCATGCTTGCGATAAAAAATTAATTATGGCTAATATTTGTATATTAATATTCCGCATAGCTCTAAGCTGTGCTATAATATGGAATATTTAGCTGGCGCTTAGTTACAACAATATAAGAAGCAGGTAAAGAAGCCTGCTTGTTTTTTACGCAAGTTTGTTTGACGAAAAAGATTATTAAAAAG
>PWSG01000296.1 GCA_003564055.1 Syntrophomonadaceae bacterium | reverse complement strand
CCTCTTGAATCTTTCTGGTGGGTATAGCGGAGGGGCAACACCCGTTCCCATCCCGAACACGGAAGTTAAGTCCTCCAGCGCCGATGGTACTCGGGGCGTGAGCCCCCGGGAGAGAAGGTCCCCGCCAGGAAACTTTTAAACAAGGCCTCCCTTCGAACATAAGGGAGGCCGCTTCATATCCAAATAAGTTAAAAAGGTGTCAGACACCTTTTTAACTTATTTGCCGGAGAATTTATCTCTGACACCGTTCCAATCCCGACTTATAAGACAGCCTTGTCTTAATGTAAAGGAATTAAATCTTAAAAAGTGTCTCATAAAAAAAGGAGATTTTAAAAAAATGTAGTAATGTTACCTTTAAACATTTCATTATTAGATTGCGATGTAAATTGCCATGTTTATGGATGTTGAAATTTTTAAAAAAAGCATATTATTGGTTGACATTAAGAAGCTTTTGCTATTATAATTTAGTATCGCATTTCAGTATGTCAAAGAAATCCAAAAGCCTGTTAAAAACAACATATTTGCATCTACTCTTTCATACCGAATTTGATTTAAAAGGGGGTTGGATATAAAAAGCACATGTTCAACTTAAAGGGCTGATAGTAAAAATTTAGCTCGCTAGGTATATTATGTAATGATGTAGCTGGTTTTACAAAATTTAAAGGGGGTTTTGTAAGTGAGAATTAAATGGATAATGTTTATTATTGTAAGTTTGCTTGCTATTGGTCTTGTTGCCGGCTGCGGCGAAGCAGATGATGTAGATGATGCTACACCAGATGTAGAAGAATATACAGTTGTGGCACTTTTCCCAATGACTGGACCGCTTGGCACCTTTGGTGAAAACAACGCTTATGCTGCCAGGTTGGCGGCAGCTGATGTTAACGAATGGCTGGAGGAAGAAGGGGCAAATTGGCGCCTGCGCCTGGAAATTGACGACACCCAGACTGAAGGTCCGGTTGCCTTGCGTAAAATGCAGAGCTGGTATGGTGACGGTGTCGAATTCTTTGCCGGCCCTATGGCCAGTGGAGCTACTGGTGAATGCTTATCATTTGCCAATGCCAACGAAATCTTCTACATCTCTCCATCTTCAACCTCACCTGCTCTTGGTATTGCGGATGACTGGTTGTACCGTTTCTGCACCGACGATTTAATCCAGGGTCCGGCCATTGCTAAAATTGCCGAGGAAGCGGGAGCAGAACACATTATATTCGGCTGGCGCGGTGATACCTGGGGAGACGGACTGCAGGGCGCGGCAGAGGGATCAGCTGTGGAATTAGGAATTGAGATTTACCCGGACAAACTTCGTTACGACCCACTGAAAGAAGACTTTACTACTGATGTTGCACTGCTCGATGAATACGTTACAGACCTGGTAGAGCAGGGTGTAGCTCTTGAGAACATTGCTTTTAACCTTATTGCTTTTGAAGAAGCTGCGCCATTCCTGGCAGAAGCAGCAGGTTATGAGCAGCTGTGGGATATTATCTGGATTGGTAGTGACGGTACAGCTTTTTCGGAAGCTGTTAAATCACATCCGACTGGTTCTGAGTTTGCAGCAGAAGTTAAGTTTGTAAATTCCATGAACCGACTTCCCGAGTTATCTGATCAATCACTGCACGATCACGTTAAGGAACACATTCAGGAAGAACTTGGTCGGGATACCGATGCATATTCATACAACAGCTATGATATCATCTGGGGATTCGCCCTTGCCTTTAATGAAGTAGGATACGATACAGCAGCGGTAAGAGATGTTTTGCCAGATTTAGTTGATGAATGGTCGGCGGTATATGGGGCCAGCGGTCATATTGTCTTAAATGATTTCGGTGACCGTGCTTTTGCAGACTATGACTACATAATGTTGGGTGACGATCTTGAATGGTTTGTTCCAGGATACTTCGATGGTGCAGCTGGAACCATCGTCTGGGAAGAAGAAATTTATTAAGATCCGAAAATAGTAACTGAAAAAGGGGGGTCGGGGTGTTCTCCGGCCCCCATTTAAGGTGGTGTGAAAGTGAAAAATATTCTGGTAACAGAAAAGGTCACCAAGTCTTTTGAAGGGTTGGTGGCTGTTAATGAGGCAAGCATAGCAGTTAAAGAAAATACATTTACAATGCTAATCGGTCCAAACGGCAGCGGTAAAACAACTCTGGTTAACTGCTGCACCGGGATATTAAGACCTACATCCGGTCGGGTGCTTTTTAACGAAAAAGATATTACAGGGTGGAAACCTCATCAGATTTATGAAGTGGGATTTGTCAGGAGCTTTCAAATCCCACTTCCTTTTATAGGCTTGACTGTTCTGGACAATGTGCTGGGAGCGATGAGAAATCCGGGAGAATCTCCCTTAAAAGCCCCATCGCGTAAAACCTGGGTTGATCAGGATGAGAAAAACATGGAAAGGGCAATGGATATTCTAGCCAAGGTCGGCCTGGACGAGCACTGGAATTTACCCAGCAGCGCTCTTGGTGCTGCTCAGTTGAAGCTGCTCGAAGTAGCCAAGGGTCTCTCTTCAGGAGCATCTTTAATTGCCCTGGATGAACCAATTGGTGGGGTTGACCCTGCTTCCGCTCACGAAATATTATCACATGTTGCTAATTTAAAGAAAGAAGGTCTCACATTTCTTGTAATTGAGCACAGGATCGATATAGCCGCTCCATTCGCTGACTACGTTTATGCAATGGATGTAGGGAATATTATTTCTGAAGGCCCTCCAAGGCAGGTCCTCACTGATCCCAGGGTAATAGAGGTTTATCTTGGCAAGGGGGTAGAAGCATGCTCAGAATAAACAATCTATACGCAGGCTATGACAAGCTTCAGATTCTTTTTGATCTTAACATTGAAGCTCCAGGCAAAGGGATTACAGTTATCGTGGGACCAAACGGTGCGGGAAAAACCACTTTACTTTGCAGCATAATGGGAATTGCGAAAGTTTTTTCCGGAGAGATACTATATGAAGATCTCCCTATAAAAGGAGAATTAACCCATAACCTTGCCCGCAAGGGTATTTCATACGTACCGCAGATGGGTAATGTTTTTGCTGAGCTTTCGGTTATGGACAACCTGAAAATGGCTGGCTACCTGATGCCCGGAGAAGAAGCAAAGATAAAGGCTGAAAGCATGACCGATATTTTTCCGGTGCTTAAAAAATTCATAAATCGCAAAGCAGGCACTTTAAGCGGTGGTGAGAGAAGGATGCTTGCCATTGCTATGGGTTTGATGAAAAATCCAAAATTGATGCTTTTAGATGAATTGAGTACGGATCTTGCTCCGATTATTGCTGAAAAAGTAATGATGGAAGTGTCAAGGTTAAGAGACGAATTGGGTATTACAATCCTCATGGTTGAACAGATGGCTAAGAGGGCTTTGGAGATTGGCGATACTGCATACCTGATGGTAAGCGGTGAAGTTAGATTCACTGGCAAAGCTGATGATTTGCTGCACGAAACGGAACTGTGTTCGATGTATCTGGGCATAAAACCGGAAGAACAAGATATAGCAAGCATTGAAGAATCATCATTGGAAGGGAGTGAATAAATCATATGGCGCCCTGGTTGGCAAGTGGATTGATTTATTCCAGCGGTCTGGCATTGACTGCAGGCAGCATAACTATGATTTATATTACAACTCGTACTTTTAACTTTGCCGTGGCCAGCATGGCAACATTTGGGTTTTATATATCTTACACTGGCGTTGAACTATATGGCGGAGCGCCTTACCAGTATTACCCTTTTGTGTTTTTATTCGGCTCCTTTTTGGGCATAATCTGCTACTTCGGCTTAAATAGACATTTATTGCGTCGAAAAGCAGCGGAAATTACCCTGATGATGTCGACACTGGGTTATGATCTTCTATTATTATCATTTATCCAGATGTATGCAGACTTTTTGACCCATACGTACCGTTTGTTCCCACGCAGGGTAACGATGAATGTTTATGATTTTGAGCTCTTTGGTATTAGGGCAGCTGCTATTATCTTGCCTTTAATAGCAATTGCAATTCTAATTATACTGCATATATTTTTGACCAGGACGAAATTTGGTGTAGCGATGCGGGCCACGATAGAAAACCCGGTTCTTTCCGGAGCATCAGGCATAAACTCCGATAGTGTTTATTTAGTAGCATGGGTTATCGGGGGAGGCATGGCTGCGCTTGGGGGTTCATTTATGGCTATGGCTATGACCGGAACTCCGGTTATGGGGATGTATACTATACCGCTGATGTTTGCAGGAGCTATTCTGGGTGGCCTGGGCAGTCTTTACGGAGGGATGCTGGGCGGATTTTTAATTGGAATCACCGAGTATGCCGGAGTTTTTACCCTGTCCCAGCAGTTTGGCCCCTGGGTACAGGGATACCGGATGGCAATACCTCTGATTTTAATGGCTGCTACTTTGATCTTGTTTCCAAGAGGGCTGGCCGGGATACCATTAGGTAAGCTTGTTGGTAAGCTTACAGCGACAAAGAGAGGTGAGAATACATGACAACCGAAAATGGCCTTAAGTCAAACCTTAAAGAATTCATAACCCGAAAAGAAGTTCCTGTTATAGTAATAATTTTAGCTTTGCTAACCTATCTGCTTACCAGTAGAGGGGTTCCGATTATCCTGACTATTTTTATTGATTTTGCAGTTTTTGCGATAATTACCATGAGCTTGAACCTGGAAACTGGCTATGCGGGTGTTCCACAGTTTGGTCGGGTGGCAGCTGTTATCGCCGGCGCTTTCGCTGTCGGAGCCATTCCCGGTCGGATATTGGCCCGGTTTATGGATCTTCCTTACGGACTTGATTATGCCTCCGACACTATTAATTTCAGGGTTGTTCCTGAGATTAATGCGCTGCTGGCAAGCAGCTGGCTTCTTTCGATCGGTTTTCTCCTCTTCTCTTTGGTCATTGCAGCTATTGCCGGTGCAGCAATAGGCTGGCTTATTTCCCGGCCGGCGATCAGGTTAAAGGAAGCTTATCTGGGTATATCACTTCTGGCGTTCGGAGATTTCCTGATGTGGGTAGGACATAATTGGAGCGGTATGGTTGGTGGAAGTGTTCCAATTTATGTGCCGGATCCCTTCAGGATATTTGCCGTTGACCGTTTTACGGTTATTGTACTGGTTATTTTCGTTGCTGCATTCATGGTTTTTATATACATGAACCGGTTAGCCCGTTCACCCTTTGGACGGTCAATGCGGATGATCAGGGATAATGATGTGTCGGCTGCGGCAGCGGGAATCGATGTTGTTAAAGTTAGGACGCAAAGCCTTGTAATTGGTTCAGCAGTGGCTGCCATTGCCGGAGGTCTTTACGTTATTTATACAGGAACCTGCACTGCATTTGGTTTTCAAAAACTAACATGGACTTTCTGGCCCTGGGCGTTTATGATGCTTGGTGGTATTGGCAGTACTTTCGGTGTGCTGCTGGGAGTCTTTCTTTTATCAATTCTCAGATCGATGATTGTTATTTTCCGCTACCAGTGGTTTGGATTCCTGCTAGAAATAGGCATAGATCCCCTCTGGTTGGAGTTTACTCTCCTCGGTGTTGTGATTATAGGAGTTATCCTGTTTATGCCCCATGGGCTTGTTCCAGAAAAAATTGAACCTATGCTGCCCCGCAGAAATGTGCGCAGGGTTCTGGAACGTAAAAACCTGGCTGGCGAAAAGTAAATGGCCAGGTAAAATAAACATATACAGCACATTTAAAAGTAGTGGAGTTGACCATGGCTCCACTGCTTTTTTAATTAGCAGACAAGTAAAGCGGGTATACCGAAGCTTGTTCAGCATGGTTTATTTAAGCACTTTATTTTCTGACAGCTTTATAATATTATATCAATTAAGAGACTTGTAAGGTTTTTGAACGGGATAAATAAATATGGTAGATTGTTTTAAAATAATGCTTATGATCTTATTGAACGCAGTTTTTATTGAAGAAAGGTGGATTCACAGTCAAGTGGCCCGTAACTCTGTAAAAATCGGCATTGTAATGCTTGCAGCGTGGGTTATTCCGTTGATCGGTATTATGCTTGCAGTGACAGGCCTGGTAACCGGCATAGCAAGCATTCCATCTTCAAGGCGCGATTTGGTTAGGGCAGGTATATTTCTAAACAGTTTGGGCCTGGGATTGTCCTTGCTTAACCTTACTGTAAGCATATACTTTTTGTTATACGGTGACATTGATCTTAATTTGCTCCTGGAACAGCTGTATTAGATAGTAACAACCCGGCTTGCTTCTAAAAGCAAATCAGAAATATCATACATGTT
>PWSG01000094.1 GCA_003564055.1 Syntrophomonadaceae bacterium | reverse complement strand
TTTTGTCTCCTGATCTTGATCCAAATTGTTTCAAAAAACGCAAATCATTCGAGAAAAAGAGTCGCAGATCACCGATGCCGTATTTAAGCATGGCAATCCTTTCAACCCCCATTCCAAAAGCAAAACCTGTTACTTCTCCGGGGTTGTATCCGGATACTTCCAGGACACGGGGATGAACCATACCGCAGCCTAAAATTTCCAGCCAACCGGTATTGCTGCAAACCCGGCAGCCTTTACCACTGCACATGATACAGGATATATCTACCTCGGCGCTTGGCTCCGTAAAAGGAAAGAAGCTCGGCCTCAGGCGAATTTTCTGTTCAGATCCGAACATTTCGCGAACAAACAGCAGCAGGGTTCCTTTCAAATCGGCAAAAGAAATATCTTTATCAACAGCTAGACCTTCAACCTGGTGAAACATTGGTGAATGAGTGGCATCATCATCGCGACGAAAAACTTTTCCCGGGGCAATAATGCGCACCGGCAATTTTGGAGCCATTTGTTCCATGGTTCTTATTTGAACAGGAGAGGTGTGAGTTCGCAGCAGATACTGTTCTGTAATATAATATGAATCCTGCATATCCCTTGCGGGGTGCTCAGCAGGAATATTTAAAGCTTCAAAGTTATAATAGTCAGTTTCGATATCCGGGCCGTGGGCTACCTGGAAACCAAGCCCGATAAATATTTCTTTAATTTCTTCCAGAATCATAGTCAGGGGATGTTTCTGACCCAGCTGAACCGGTTTGCCGGGTAAGGTTACGTCAATCCGCTCTTTTTCCCACTGCCCTTCCTTTTGGGCATCGCGCAGGGCTTGTTCTTTCAGCTTGAAGGCACCTTCAAGCTCTTCGCGCAAAAGATTAGCCTGTTTTCCAATAACCGGCCTTTCTTCAGGAGAGACAGAACCCAGGCTGCGCAGGAAAGTGGTAAGATCGCCTTTTTTACCAAGCGCTCTTACCTTGACTTCCTTCAGGTCTTCCAAGCTTTCTGCTTCTTCAATGCTGCGCCTTGTCTTCTCTTCCAATTCCTTTAACTTTGTTAACAAATAAAAACACCTCCGCAAATAAAAAATCCCTTCTCATAAAGGGACGAAAGTTTACCTTCCGCGGTACCACCCAGCTTAGTCACCGCTGACTCGCTTAAAGTATCGTTAACGGGAAAACCGTCTCCATCCTACAGGGCAGCACTTTTGCAGCCTTTCAGTGGGAAGCTCCGGAGTGAATTTTAGCGGGCTTTGCCGGGACAGCTTGCAATCAAGGCTGTTCCTTCCTGAAACAGCAATAAATCCCGCTTACTTATCTCCTTCACAGCTTTTATTATTAAAATATATACTGCATTATAGCACCTGCAACAAACACATTCAAGTAATCAGGATCTGCGACGGCGAATTATTTCAAAAAGGATTACTGCTGAGGCAACTGCCGCATTAAGTGATTCAACCGGTTCAGCAAGCGGTATAGTAACTTTTAAATCCACTGCATCAAGAAGACTCTTATCCAAACCCCCTGCCTCATTACCAACAATTAAGGCTGTTTTGTGATCAAAATTGGCCTCCCATAAATTAACACCCTGATGCGCTGTGGCAGCAGCAACACTAAATCCGTTCTTTTTTAATTCCCGGATCATCTCCAGTGGTTTTTCGGCTTTTAGGACAGGAAGATGAAAAATTGAACCGGCTGTTGATCGCAATACCTTCGGACTGTAAGGATCAACGCTGCCCCTGCTATAAAAAACTGAATCCACCCCTGCTGCAGCGGCAGTACGGATAAGCGTCCCCATATTACCGGGATCACGGAGCCTGTCGAGAATCATAACCAGTTTTAATTGAAGACCTTTAACTGACGGCATCCACTGCTTGTAATCAAACGGCACAATTGCCGCAACAGCCTGTGGTGTTTTTGTTGAAGCAATGCTTTTAAAAAGTTTAGATGAGAGAACAACCTGCTGTGTTACAGGAGGCAGATCTTTGAACAGTTCCCCACCTTCGCTTTTATAGTAATCACCTGTCCAAAAAACCACTTCTGGCTTTAAGCCAGCCTTTAAAGCTTCTCTTAACAGGTTAGGTCCTTCCAGGGCAATCTGTTTGCTCTTTTGCCTGTACTGAGTGCTTTTTTGCAGCTTCTTATATTCTTTAAGCAAATGGTTCCGGGGGCTTTCTACAAAAACAAGGGCCATTACACCATCTCGCTTTAAACTCAGTTTTTATATTCTCGTCACAGGCCGAATAACAAAAAGCCTGCTCATAACCCGAATTAAGGGTAAAAAATAAACTGAGCAGGATTTCTATTCGGCCTATAAGTCAACTGCAAGCCGCAAAAAATGTTTCAACTAACTCCGGTACTATTAAACATTTCAGGCGTTTTCTTTGGCAACTTCTACCAGCTGAGAAAATGCAGCTTTATCATTTACAGCCAGGTCGGCCAGTACTTTACGGTTTATTTGAACATCCGCTTTTTTTAGTCCGTTGATAAAGCGGCTGTAGGACAAACCATCAGCCCTTGCTGCCGCATTAATCCGCGCAATCCAGAGTTTACGGAAATCCCTTTTGCGCTGTTTGCGGTCACGGTATGCATACTGCATTGATCTCATAACCTGCTGGTTGGCCATTTTAAAGAGCTTGCTCTTGGCTCCGTAATAACCCCTGGCCAGTTTTAATATTTTTTTACGCCTGTTTCGGGCGACAGGACCTCTTTTGGTGCGAGGCATGGCAAATCATCCTCCTAGTTTAATGCTAACGTTATATTATAAAAAGTAAATAACACGGCATAGCTTGTATGCCTATCTAATTTGCAGCTCAACCCTTTTTTTATCGGCGGGCTTAACAATTGTTGACTTGCGCAGCCTTCTTTTGCGGCTGGAACTTTTTTTGCCGGTAAGGTGGCTGGCAAAAGCACGACCGCGCTTTATTTTGCCACTACCGGTTTTTTTAAACCGCTTTGCCGCACCGCTGTGGGTCTTCATTTTAGGCATTACTATAACAACCTTCCTCTACTGTGATTTAGGGGCTAATATCATAAGCATGTTGCGCCCTTCCTGCTTGGCAGGTTTTTCTACAACACTGTAATCAGCCAGGTCTTCAGCCAGCTGTTTACAAAGCCGCTGGGCAATCTCGGGATGAGTTATTTCTCTTCCTCGGAACATGACTGTGACTTTAACCTTGTCACCATTTTCTAAAAACTTTTTGCTCCGCTTCACCTTTACATCAAAATCATGCTGATCAATGTTTGGCCTGAGCTTGACTTCTTTTACAGTCGTTATTTTCTGACGCTTACGCGCTTCACGATCCCGCTTGCTCTGTTCATATTTATGCTTGCCGTAGTCCATCAGGCGGCAAACGGGCGGTTTGGCCCCAGGGGCAACATTAACCAGGTCAAGCTTCTTTTCCTGGGCCAGGTTCAAAGCTTCATCTGTCTTCATTACTCCAAGCTGAGTACCGTCAGCGTCAACTACCAGCACTTCCCTGGCCTTAATTTGTTCATTCACGAACAAATTTTTACTAATCGCATTTCACCTACTAAATTAACAATCCTCTAATAACATAAGAGCAGGCGTATTCCACCTGCTCTTAAATATCCTTTACACTTATGGATAAACCCTGGTAGCTCATTCAGGCCTCAGGGTGAGAAGCGGTGGCTTCTGCTTAGATATCATTATTTTGACATAATGAATATATCAGATTAAACAAGTTAGGTCAAATTATTTTTTCTTTTACTTCTATTTTTACCTTCTTGATCAGATTATCTAAATCATCGGATCCCAGGTCACCCTGGCCACGATGCCGCACTGCAACCTGGCCGCTTTCTACCTCGCGATCGCCGACAATAAGCATATAGGGAACCTTGTTTACCTGGGCTTCCCTGATTTTATAACCTACTTTCTCATTGCGCTGATCAACAAAAACTCTTAAATTCTCATCCTTTAGCCGATCGCAAACCTTCCGGGCGTATTCATGGCTGCGGTCAGTAACCGGTATAATGGCGACCTGGGTCGGCGCCAGCCAGGTAGGAAAAGCGCCGCCGTAATGCTCAATTAATAATGCTATCAGGCGCTCCATCGAACCGTAAATAACCCTGTGAATTACAACCGGCCTATGCTTATCGCCATCTTCGCCTACATAAGTTAAATCGAACTTCTCAGGCATCTGGAAATCAAGCTGGATTGTTCCACACTGCCAGCTCCGCCCGAGACAATCTTCTAAGTGAAAGTCAATCTTCGGCCCGTAAAAAGCACCATCACCTTCATTTAAGCGGTAATCAACACCCTTTTCCAATAATACCTTCTCTAAAAGATTAGTAGCTTTATGCCACATTTCTAAAGTGCCCATTGCTTTGCCGGGCCTTGTGCTCAACTCTACCCTGTAATGAAAACCGAAAACACGGTATATGCGATCCATCAGGTCAATAATGCCGGCTACTTCCGACTGAACCTGATCGGGAAGCATGAATATATGAGCATCGTCCTGGGTAAAACTGCGCACACGCATCAAGCCATGCAGGGTTCCTGAGAGTTCATGACGGTGAACAATACCCATTTCGGCAATACGCCGCGGCAGATCACGGTAGCTGTGCATTTTAGACCTGTAAACCAGCATTGCACCTGGACAGTTCATCGGTTTAATCGCATAATCGTCTTCATCGATTTTTGAAAAATACATATTATCCCGGTAATGATCCCAGTGCCCGGACTCTTCCCAGAGGCTGCGATTTAAAATAAGGGGTGTTTTGATTTCTTCATAACCGGCACGGCGGTGTTCAGCCCGCCAATAATCTGTTAACTCCTGCCAGATAATTGTCCCGTTATTATGGAAGAAAGGAAAACCCGGTCCTTCTTCATGAAGACTAAAGAGATCAAGCTCGCGGCCCAGCTTGCGGTGATCACGCTTTTTCGCTTCTTCGAGCATATTCAGGTAATCTTCCAGGCGCTCTTTGTCCGGAAAAGCCGTGCCGTAAACACGCTGCAGCATCGGGTTACGCTCATCGCCCCGCCAGTAAGCGCCGGCCAGGGCTGTAAGCTTAAATGCTTTAACCATCCTGGTGTTAGGCAGGTGCGGGCCCGCGCAAAGATCAATAAAATCATCCTGCTCATAGCAGCTAATCACAGTATCTTCTGGCAAATCCATAATCAGCTCAATTTTGTACGGCTCGTCTCTTTCTTCAAAAAGCTTAATAGCTTCCTGCCTGTTCATTTCCTGCCGCCTAATAGGTTGACGCTCTTTAATGATTTTTTTCATTTCCTTTTCGATTACTTCTAAATCATCGGAAGAAATCGGCTCATCAAATTCAAAGTCATAATAAAAACCGTTTTCTATAGCAGGGCCAATTCCCAGTTTTGCTTTCGGGTAAAGCCGCTTTACTGCATGAGCCAAAACGTGACTGGCGGTGTGCCTGTATATGTCTGCTCCAGGAGGAGTATCAAAATCGACAAACTCCACTTTACTGCTGTCTGTCAAAGGTTCTGCCAGGTCACACTCTTTACCGTTCACCAGTACTGCCAGCAGTTCTTTATTCTCAGCTGTTTTTTCTTTGTAGAGATCAAAACAGGTTGTTCCTTCAGGATAAATAGCTTCTGCTCCGTTTTCAAGTTTAACTTTTATCGACAAGTTTTCTACGCCTCCTTGTATGCAAAATATCTTTATAAATTATATTCAGAATTTATGCCAGTATGAAGCTAATGATAAAACTTGCTTTGCGCCCTGTCAAGTCGGCAAATCTCAGCCTTTCAAAGTTACTGCTCCGGGCAGTAACTCTATCCTGGCAGGTGCCCTGCCGGGCTGTTCACCGTCAAGATTAAGCAAAACTTTCTCCGAAGATTCTACTTTAATTACCCTTCCCCGCAGGCCGGTTAAACTGGGATGACTGAGATGAGTACCACGATAAATACGGGGCAAACTGATCAATAAATCAAACTTGCTCAGGTCATGTAAGATTATAATATCAAAATAACCGTCATCCAAAGCTGCATGCGGCAGGGCAAACATACCTCCGCCGAAATAACAACCGTTACCGATAACAATAGTAGTTACCGAATCGTCGCAAATAACCTTTCCATCAACTGATATCTTCATTTTTTTGTTGCGGTAAAGAACAATCGAAACTATTGTGCCCCAGAGAAAAGATACAAAACCGCCAAAGAATTTACTGGTCCGGTTTACCCGGTCTACAGTTTCGCCGTCGAGGCCAAGACCCGCAACATTTATAAAGTAGCGCACTTCTTCATCACCCCGGTTGTTAGCAAAGGTAACTTTACCTGCA
>PWSG01000180.1 GCA_003564055.1 Syntrophomonadaceae bacterium | reverse complement strand
CCTCCACCCTGACCGGGATCACCGTATATGAAAGACATTAAATCTTCCATTCTTTCTAATGCCACGGCTCCCTGCTCTACCATTTTCTGCAGCAGGTTTTTAGCCCTGCCGCTATAGTCCCGCGCATCAACTCCGTCAAAATCAATTATATATACTGTTTTATCTTCCTTTAATACTGCCTCTACTTCTTCAAATACCGACAGGTTACCTTCGCCGAAAGTTATGGGCGGAACAATCACGGCATCGGCCTGACGCATAAGCTTAAGATGATTTGACCTGTGTTCACTGCTCATGCTGCTAAATGGCGGAACGATAACAACCGGTAGGCTGTGGAAATGGGCAAAACGGCAGCCGCTGTCCTGGGCTGAGACCGGCCCCACAGAAAGGCGACAACCTTTTTGGTTAAGCATCTCAAGGACTGGAAGGGCTTCTTCTCCGCCACCTATTACATGCACAGCAGGTCCTCCCCTATAAGAATCTATCGGTTTTCGCCCTCTTACTACACTGACCTGTAAAACTCCATGCAATGGATGGCGGTATGTTGAAGCAGGCACACCATAAGAATTTTGAATGTTTTCCGGGGTAATCACTTCTTCAGCCCGCCCCGCGGATAAAACTCTCCCTCCTGAAAGCAATATAAAACGGTTAAAGTGGTGTACAGCCAGGTTAATATCATGAATGGCAGCAATTATGGTTATACCCTGCTCACGGTTTAAGCGGGACGCCAGCTCTAAAAACATCGACTGGTACCCAATATCAAGATTAGCGGTTGGCTCGTCTAATAGCAAGACTTCAGGCTGCTGGCTAACTGCCCTTGCCATAATAACCCGCTGTTTTTCACCTCCGCTTAAAGTTGCAATGGATCGATCAGACAAATGTGATACCCCCGTCATCTCCATGGCCCGCTGCACAATTTCCCTGTCATCCTGGCTCTCTTTTTGAAAACGACGCAGGTATGGAAAACGACCCATGAAAACTATTTCTTCAACCGTAAAATCAAAATCAGCAGTAGTTTCCTGGGGCACAACTGCCATCAACCGGGCAGCCTCTATTGAATTAAGTTTCTGCAGCTCCCTACCGTCAAGAAAAATTTGGCCGCCGGTGGGCTGTAAAACCCGGCTAATACAGCGCAGCAAAGTTGACTTTCCAGCTCCGTTCGCTCCCAGCAAAGCAACCAGGTCGCCATTTTCCACACTAAATTCAGTTCCTTCAAGCACTGGATAGGTGTCGTAGGTTAGTTTTAAACCATGTACATCAATACTTAAGCCCATCTGGTTCTAACCACCTCCACCAAAGTAACTTAATTTCCGGCGCTTTTTCAAGAGATAGATAAACACGGGTGCACCAATCATTGCTGTAATAATGCCTACCGGTAACTCTGAAGGCGCAATTACTATGCGGGCCAGGGTATCGGTAGCAATCAGCAAAGAACCGCCCAGCAGAGCCGAAGCCGGAATCAGAAACCTGTGATCGGGGCCGGCCACCAGTCGAACAAAATGGGGGACAACCAGCCCGACAAATCCGATAATACCGCTCGTTGATACTGCTGCCGCTACCAGTAGTGAAGCGCCGACCAGCAGTATTTTTTTAACCCTTTCTGTGTTAACTCCAAGATGGCCGGCCGTTTCCTCGCCCAGAAGCATGGCATTTAGCTCACGTGAAAAAAAGCTAACACAAATGTAACCGGCCAGGGCATAGGGAACCATAACTTTAACCTGCTGCCAGGTCGCTCCACCCAGGCCACCCATCATCCAGAAGACCACCATGTGCAGCCTTTCCCCGGCAAAATAGGTTAATAATGAAACCAGGGCCGAGAGAAAAGCACTGACAGCAATGCCTGCTAATAGAAGGGTCATCACAGGCACGGCCCTGCCAACCCGGGCCATACTGTAAACTAGCAGCATCGTGGTAACTCCACCGCCAAAAGCAAAAAGAGGCACCGCACCAAAACCGCCCAGGACCAGGCTGAAACCGCTGAGCATGGCAAATACAGCACCCAGTGCAGCCCCGGAAGAAATACCGATCACGTAAGGGTCAGCCATGGGGTTGCGGAACAGGCCCTGAAACACAGCGCCGGCCACGGCCAGCGAACTGCCTACCGCTGCCGCCAGTAAAACGCGCGGCACACGGATCTGCAGGAGAATATCCCTGTAAACCTGTGTTATTTCCGTACCGGCCACAGATTCATAAAAAGGGAGCGTATCAGCAAGGATCACAAAAACATCACGCCAGGATATTTCTACCGCTCCCCAAATCATGGCTGCAACTATAGAAAAAAAAAGAAGTATAAAAAGGGCAGCCATAAATAGCGGCCTGGTCATCGCTTTCGCTTTTAGCTTTTTATACGGTAAAAGATTACCCGTTTCAATCAACCTGCCTTCTGGATTCCGGTTTCTGAATACTGCTTCCTTTTTTAAAACAGTTCCGGATAAAAGATTTCTGCAGCCTCTTCCACTGCTTCAACCACCCGCGGACCGGGTCTGGCAAAGCTGTCATCGTTTATAGCAAATACTTTTTCGTTCTGAACAGCGGGAACGCTTTCCCAACCGGGACGACCGGCCATATCATCTATAACTGTTTCCGCAGTACCATGGTAGTCAGGAAAGAGAATTATATCAGGCTGCTTCTCGGCAACAACCTCAGCGCTAATCTGGGGATAGTTTTCCTCTATATCACCAAAAATGTTAATACCCCCGGCCAGGGTAATAATTTCATTAATAAAAGCCCTGCTACCGGCACTCATCAGTGGATCTGAATATACTTCATAAAAAACATGTACTTGCTCTTCTTCCGAAACAGCAGCCACGGCAGCTTCAACAACCCCAATGCGCTGCTGTATTGAAGCAATCAACTGCTCGCCATTAACGGAAACGCCTGTAATTTCTGCTGCCAGCGAAATACTGGTGTAAAGCTCTATCAGGGTTGATGACTCTATAACCAGCACAGAAATTCCAAGATCCTCCAAACGCAGCACTTCTTCTTCATGAATTGTCGAGGCAAGAATCAGGTCAGGCCCCAATTCAACTATCTTCTCTATGCTCGGCGTAGAAAATCCGCCAACGTGATTTTTTTCCAGTGCTTCCGGTGGGTAATTGCAATATTCTGTTACTCCGACGATCCTGTCTCCCAGGCCGAGAGCAAATGCCACTTCTGTATTACTCGGGGAAAGTGATATGATCCGCTGTGGAACTTCTTCGATCACAACCTCTCGCCCCATCTGATCGGTAACTATAATCACTCCGTCAGAATCACCGGTTTCAACAGGCACAGGTGCTTCCATCTCTAGAGCTTCCTCGTCCTCTTCGACTACCGATTCATACGGACCGCAGCCTCCGACAAATAATATAAAAGCACCAACCATTAAACCCATAAAAAACAACTTTTGCCTCAACCTGAATCTCTCCTTCTAAAGTGTAAATAAAGTGACCAGTTTCATTTTTTGCCCGTAAAAAAACCACGCGGTAAAACGTGGCTTTTACCCCGCCTTACCCTTTCACCCGAAGGGGTCAAGCGCGCAATCAGGCAGGTCTCCTGGCTCGTGTTCACTTGCATCCCCTGCCTTCCCGGTTATTTAAACCAGTGGCTCTCAAGGAGATGCCTCCCACTTACAGTGGCGGGACCGCGCCGGGATTTCACCGGCTTCCCTATTCAGTCTATTGACACCTGATTAACTCTTATCTTACTGTCGCAGATATTATAGCACGGCAGACAAAGCTTGTCTAACTGCAAGGCATACTTTAAGGCTGTAACCTCATTTATGTCTTATAAACCAGGTTCGACTAATAAAGCTTGCCCTCTGAAATAATTCCTGATAATATTTAAGCCCCTCGAGGAGCTTCATTTTTCTCTTCCTGGCCAACTGCTACAGAATACGGCGCTTTTAATACGCCTACATTGGCCAGGGTAAAAATAACAAGACCTGCCCAGATAAAACTAAAACTCAGAAAATGATAAAAAGAAAAATATTCATTAAAGACAATCACCCCTAGAAACAGCTTCATTGAAGGGGCAATATACTGAAGAAAACCTATCATCGAAAAAGTCGTGTTTTCAATGCCTTTGGCATATAGCAATAAGGGTGCCGAGGTAATTACACCCGTGCCAATTAAAAATAAGCTGGTTAGAAGTGATGAACTGCCCATAGCACCACCACCACCTGATTCTAGATTAAGAATGAAAAGAAAAGCAGCTGGCATAACGAAGAGTGTCTCCAGGGTTAAACCTGTAACCGGATCTATTTTAATCATCTTTTTAATCAACCCGTAGAGCGCAAAACTGCCTGCCAGGACAAGTGCTATCCAGGGTATCTTCCCATATTGCAAAGAAACAATAAGCACCCCTATGGCAGCAAGAATTATTGCAGTCAGCTGCCAGCGATTCAAAACCTCTTTTAAAACAATTACTCCCAGCAGAACCACAACGAGGGGATTAATGAAATAACCCATGCTGGCTGCTATAACCTGGTCGGTATTGACGGCCATAATATAAACAAACCAGTTACCGCTTATTAATACGCCGCAAAAAAACATCAACAACAATTTTTTTTTGTCGCCGACAGATGAAACTATTTTTTTCCATCCACCTGTAACAAGTACAACAATGACCATGACAATAAAAGACCAAAAGATACGGTGAGCAAGAAGCTCAATAGAGGGCACGGCCTGAAGAAGTTTCCAGTACAGCGGGAGCAAACCCCAAAGTATAAATGATGCAGTTCCGTACAACATCCCCGCTCTTTCGCGTTCAGTGCTTTTTGCTGATAGATCCATAAACAACTCCAAAAATAGTAATTAGCTTATCAATACATACAGCTTATTACTTTTAAAGTTACCTGGCAAGAAAAAAATAATTAATTATGATCATGATTAAAGAGTTTTATACTGCTTAAAAATATATAAAAACAAACCGGCATTTTAATCTTTTCGAAAATACCCGGTTTGTAGAGGGGCATACTTATCTTGCTTCTAAACACCGCATTCCGGGCAATCTTCCCGTCTCTGCTCTTCATTACCTCTTCTATGACGGCGGCAGCGGGGGCAGATCCGCTCACCGGATATAGCATAAGGGCCGCCATGGATACGCAGGGCTTTTCCTTCAATAATAGCAAGCGTTAGCTTTTCACGAGCCGAAACAAGGATTCTCTGCAGGGTGCTCTGGGCAACATTCATTCGCTTTGCACATTCATGCTGCTCGAGCTTTTCAATATCCTTCAAGCGAAGTGCTTCGACCTCATCTATAGTTAGCACTACTTCTTCCAACAATGGCATGGGAACTCCTGTCGGTTTGAAATAAGTATAACGGGGCATTTCACTAACCCGCCGGGGTTTAAATGGTCGCGGCATATCTTTAAACTCCTCTAAGTTTATTTAATTGATTGCATTAATTGTAACAAATAAGAATGCCTAAAACAATAGTTTTTACAGCCCGGCAAATGCACTCCATACTGTGCTGATTTGTGCCGACAGCACTCCATTGGCATATTCCACGACCGGAAGCCCCTGGATCATGGCCTCTATAAAAATTTTATCGTAAGAAATTTTTCCGGCAACAAAAATATTTTCTTTTTGACAGTAACTTTCAATCATAGCAGATTGTTCTTCGCCCAGGTCATAACGGTTGATACATACTGCTACCGGCACATCAAATTGGCGGCAAACTGCAAGTATTCTTTTCAGGTCGTGAATTCCTGTTACAGATGGCTCTGAAACAATTAAGGCAGCATCTACACCGGAAAGAGAAGCAATAACCGGGCAGCCAATTCCCGGTGGACCGTCAATAATAATATATTCTTTATTACCCAACACCGCCAGCTCCTCACTCTTGTTGCGAATTGTCGTAACCAGCTTTCCGGAATTTTCTTCAGCTATACCCAGGCGGGCATGGACCAGGATTCCGTAAGGAGTTTGCGAAATATACCAGTGGCCTGACAACTCTTCTCTCATCCTAATCGCATCATGCGGGCAGATATAATAACAAAAACCGCATCCCTCACAAGAAATCGGATCAACAATATAATCTCCGGAAATGGCAGCAAATCGACACAGGTCAAAACATAAACGGCAATCTTCGCATTTTTGCGGGTTAATTTCGGCCACTTTAGAAGCCCTAAATTCAAATTTTTCGCTCCTAATCGGACCGGTAATCAGGCTGAGGTTGGCTGCATCAACATCACCGTCCACTAAAATTGCTTTGTTTTTCGTTAAAGCGGCAAAAGATGCAGTAAGAGAAGTTTTCCCTGTTCCACCTTTACCGCTTATGATGGTTAGTTTTTTCATTGCTCAACTGCCTCCCTGGCGAATTCCATT
>PWSG01000054.1 GCA_003564055.1 Syntrophomonadaceae bacterium | reverse complement strand
TTGATAAAAAGTATCAGGAAGGCCACTACTACCTGGTTTACTTCAGCGGCAAAGGCACCATCATCCCAGAAATCGAGCATTTCTTTAGAGTTACAGACTCGGTCATCCGTTACATGGTCGTGCGAACAGACGAACATGCGTTCGAGGAGGCTGCCAGGAAAGCGGCAAGCGAAGCTGCTGCAGCTGAAAAGGCTGCTGCCGATGAAGTAGAAGCTGAGGCTGCAAAGGCTGAAGCAGTTGAAGTTGTTGAAGGCCCTGAATCACCTGAAGAACTTGAACAACCTGAGCAAACTGATCAGCAAGAAGAAACTTCGGAAGCGGAAGCTTCTGAAGACCAGGAAGCTTCTGAAGACCAGGAAGAAGAAGAAAAGCCTGCAGGCTAATAATGTTTGAGAATATGAATATAACACTAAGAAGGGCGGTATTTCTATGTTAAACCAGGTGGTTTTGATCGGTCGTCTGACCCATGATCCGGAGCTTCGTTATACAGCCGGTGGCGGTGTACCAGTAGCTACTTTTTCCCTTGCAGTCGATCGTCCTTTTACCAACCAGCAGGGGGAAAGAGATACTGATTTTATTAAAATTGTCACCTGGCGCAAACAAGCAGAAAATTGCGCCAACTACCTTAATAAAGGCAGTCTTGCTGCAGTTGCTGGAAGGTTGCAGATCCGGTCTTTTGAAGATAGCGAAGGTGTTAAGCGGAAGGTTGCAGAGGTTGTAGCCGATAATGTCCGCTTTCTGGATAAAAAAAGCGATGCAGCTAAACCGCAGTCAGATGACTTTAGCAGTCCAGATGGTGATGATTTAGATATTAGTACAGATGATGTTCCCTTTTAACGGAAGGAGGGTGATTAATGAGGCGTGACAGAGGAAGAAAGCCAAAAAAGAAAATATGCAGTTTTTGCGTTGAGAAGATAGATGATGTTGATTATAAACAGCATGAAAAGTTAAAAAGGTTTGTAACTGAAAGAGGAAAAGTGCTTCCACGCCGTATTTCCGGTAATTGTGCCAAGCATCAACGTCAACTGACGCGGGCGATTAAAAAAGCCAGGATTATGGCTTTAATGCCCTTTAGCATGGAATAACAGAAGCAAGCTGGTCATTTTATAACGGTGTCGGATTATAATTCCAGGCGCCGTTTTTTATTTGCAGGATAGAAGGCTACCTGGGGCGAATTAACAGACAAGCAGGAAGAAAGGAGCTGTCTGACAATGCAGATCATACTTGAGCAGGATGTCCCCAATCTGGGGAAAAAAGGCGAATTGAAAGAGGTAGCAAGGGGATATGCCCGCAACCATCTTTTGCCGCGTGGGTTGGCGGTTGAAGCGACACCACAGCGTTTGCGAGATTGGCAGCAGCGCCAGGAGAAAGAGCAGGCTATGAACAGGGAACTGGAAGAGCAGGCCCGTGAAGAGGCAGGGAACCTCTCTCAAAAAGAAATTGCTTTTAAAGTGCCGGCAGGAGAAGGCGGACGGCTTTTTGGGTCAGTTACAGCGGCGGATATTGCCGGCAAGCTGTTGGAAGAAGGCTTTGAAGTTGACAAAAAGAAAATAGAGCTTTCCGAACCGCTAAAAAGTGTAGGTACCTATACAGCAGATGTCCGCCTGCATCCAGGTGTAAAAGCTGAAATATTGATCCGGGTTGATAAAGAAGACTAAATATTATCATAAGGAGGCTGCTGAAATTGGTAGTTCTCAGTGACAGGGTGCCCCCCCAGAGCAAAGAGGCTGAACATTCAGTCCTTGGTTCAATGATTATTGACAGGGAAGCAATATTTGCAGCGGCAGAGCTTTTAACTGAGCAGGACTTTTACAGCACTGCCCACCAAAAAATATTTTCCGGCATAATATCTTTAAGTGAAAAAGGTGAGCCAGTTGATCTGGTAACCTTATCTGAAGAGCTGCAGAGCAATCAATGCCTCGAAGAAGTAGGGGGAAGATCATACCTTGTCACCCTGGCCAATGCTGTGCCCACAGCTGCAAATGTGCAGTACCATTCCCGTATTGTGAGGGAAAAGGCGATTTTGCGAGCCTTGATTCAAACTGCCACTGGTATAGTGACACGCAGCTTTGAGTCTCCTTCCAACGTGGACGAGTTCCTTGATGAAGCGGAGCAGCTTATCTTTGAGATCAGCCGTAGGGGGCAGCAGCAGGGTTTCGCCTCGCTTAAAGATGTGCTTGTAAAAGCTTTTGACAGTATAGAAAAGCTTTACGATGAAAAAAAAGGTGTGACCGGTCTTTCTACCGGTTTTACAGATCTTGACAGGGTAACATCCGGTTTTCAAAATTCTGATCTTATTATTATTGCTGCCCGTCCCAGTATGGGAAAGACTACGCTTGCTTTAAACATAACCCAACAAATGGCTGTGAAAGAAAAGATGCCGACCGCTTTTTTTAGTATGGAAATGTCCAGGGAACAACTGGCGCAGCGTTTGCTCTGTGCAGAATCCCAGATCGACGCACAGAATATGCGTAGGGGTTTTTTGACCCAGGAGGAGTGGCAGAAGTTAACCAGGGCTGTCGGACCGCTTAGCGAATCTCCGCTCTACATTGATGATTCCGGAAACCTTTCCGTAATGGAGGTCCGGGCCAAGGCCCGACGGCTTAAAGCTGAAAAAGGGCTGCAGGCAATATTCGTCGATTACCTTCAGCTCATGCGCGGGTTTAGCCGTTCAGAAAGCAGGCAGCAGGAACTATCTGAAATATCAAGAGCTCTTAAAGCTTTAGCCAAGGAACTGCAAATTCCCGTTATAGCCTTGTCCCAGTTAAGCAGAGCAGTTGAAAAAAGACCCGATCGGCGCCCTATGCTCAGTGACCTCATGGAATCGGGTGGAATTGAAGCCAATGCTGATGTGGTGATGTTTATTTACCGCGAGTCTTATTATAACAGGGATACTGAACAAGGTAACATTGCGGAAATTAGCATTGCTAAACAGCGCAATGGTCCAACCGGCCTGGTAAAACTTTATTTTCTTGATCGCTTTACAAAATTTGCTAACGTTGCGCGTGATGAAATTGGGGAAGAAGGTAAAAATGCAAACGACGGGTAATAGTTATGATGTAATTATTGTCGGAGCAGGTCCTGCAGGGATTTTTGCCGCTCTTGAATTAACTGCAAAAAACAAGGCCAGGGTTTTAATGATTGATAAAGGCGCCCCACTTGAAAAGCGCCATTGTAAGACCCAGCGAGAATACGGTCGGTGCCTGCGCTGTAATCCCTGTGCTATTACCTGTGGATGGGGAGGAGCCGGGGCTTTCAGTGATGGAAAACTGACCCTGACATCTGCCTTTGGTGGTTTTTTAGGTGAATATATTGATCAGGATTCAATTGAGAAGTTGATTGAGAAGGTAGATCAAACTTACTTATCTTACGGAGCCTCAAAAACTGTTTACGGAACAGATCAAGAAGCACTTAAGGACATGGTGCGCAGCGCTGCAGCTGCAGGTTTAAGCCTGATTCCCTCGAAGATAAGACATCTCGGTACTGAAAACTGCTACCGCATCGTAGAAAAAATGCATAAAGCCCTGTCAGACAAAGTCGATATCCTCATGAATACAGATGTAACGGAACTTGTCACAGAAGACAATATGATCAAGGGAGTCAGGTTAAAATCGGGGGAAATATATTCTGCTGATTACGTTATTTGCGGGCCCGGGCGTGTTGGCGCAGAGTGGATACATGCTGAATCGAAAAGATTGGGACTAAAGGGCGTTAATAATCCGGTTGATATCGGTGTGCGGGTAGAAGTGCCTGCTGTGATTTTAGAAAAACTGACCAGCGAGGTATATGAGTCTAAACTGATCTATTTTACAAGACACTTTGATGATCGTATTCGCACTTTTTGCATGAACCCTTACGGGGTTGTTGTAACTGAAGGCAACGAAGGCCTTGTAACAGTAAATGGCCATAGTTACGCTGAAACTAAAACAGACAATACAAACTTTGCTCTTTTAGTAAGCAAATCCTTTACAGAACCATTTACTGAACCGATTCGCTACGGCAGATATATAGCAAGCCTGGCCAATATGTTAGGAGACGGAGTAATTGTACAACGCCTTGGCGACCTCCTAATGGGACGTCGTTCAACTCCTGAAAGAATTCGCCGGGGTCTTGTTCACCCTACCTTAACTGAAGCGACTCCCGGTGATTTAAGCCTTGTTTTACCTTACAGGTACCTGCTGGCCATCATTGAAATGTTGGAAGCTCTTGATAAGCTGGCTCCCGGAGTTAACTCTCGGCACACCCTGCTTTATGGGGTTGAAGTTAAATTCTATTCATATCGCCTTTGCTTGAGCAGTAAGCTTGAAACTGCAATTCAAAATCTATTTGCTGTCGGTGACGGCGCCGGTGTAACAAGGGGTTTAATTCAGGCCTCTTCAACAGGCTTGCTGGTTGCCCGAGAAGTTTCAGAACGCTTATCTGCCAATTAATATGCACTTACCTTTAAGGGACTGTTTGGCAGCGTAAATTCTAAGAGGTAAATTTTAGTTAATAAGGAAGCAAGCCTCCTTTTTTATTAGCAAAGCAATCCTGCAAGAAAAGGTTTAAAATTTGCTTTCCTTATTACAAAATGTTATAATTTTAAACATAAACGGTTTGCCCGACAAGCGATGCCGTTTTTTTTGTTCAAAAGACAATAGTTAACCTTTTTATTAAGGGCATATGTTAAGGATGCCGTTTGCTGATTGCGTATTACTTGTTCTTTTTTGGTTACAAAATAAGTGCTGGGTTTATTATAAAAATATCTTGACAGTCTGGTAGAGTGGGGTTAACCGGCATTTTAAACGCAGAAAGGGTCACGGCTATGAAACCAAAAACTGTCTCAACTGTGCCTGCTGGAAAAAGGCCTCCGGGTAAGAGATCTGTTAACTATAAAAGAATTTTTAAAACTGTAAAGATTTCGCTTCTATCGAAGAAAATTAAGGCAGTTCATTTTCTGTTTACTGCATTTTTCCCTCTCATAGCTATCCTGGCGCTTCACAATTACATGGGCAGTTATGTTTATGTAGTGATGCTGGACGATAAAGAAGTGGGGATAGTTGGAGATGTGCAAGAAGTCGAAGGTTTTGTCTCTGAGCTGACCGATCGTTGTGGTAGTATATACGGTATACGTATAGAGCCGGGCATTAAAATTGACCTGGTAAAGGAATTCAGGCCAGGTAGTAAACCGGAGCCAGAAGTTGTACAAACAGAAATTCGCCAGCAGATGACAATGCTTACAGATGCTTTTATGATTAAAGTTGATGGAGAACCCCTGGTTTCAGTTTCATCGAAAAGTGATCTGGATGAAATTATCAAATCACTAAAAGCATATTATCTCAGCGACCATAACAGCGTGAGGGTGCTTGATACGGTAATCATAGAAGACCTGACCCTTGAGCCCTGCAGTGTTACTCCTGAAAACATATTTACTGCAGACGATGTTGTTGCCTTGCTGGTTGAAAATGGCAGCAGTAATAATTTGCAGGCAGCATCCAGCCCAGAAATATCGGGACGCGAATCACTGAATAGCCGGTATATGCAAGGGTCATTTAACCCTGCTTCGCTTGTTCATGCATTTTCCACAGGCGAACTGAAAGATGATTCTTCTACGATTGAAAATAATGGCATAAGTATTAAAACCATAGAAGAAACTGTGGTCATAGAAGATATCCCTTACTTAACTGAAATTGTTTACGATGAAGAAATGTGGGTAGTTGAAAAAGAAATTGATACTCCCGGCAGGGACGGCAAAAAGGAAATTGTCTATCATATAACACGTAAAAACGGAACTGAAATAGAAAGAACCAGGATTAGTGAAACGGTTATAGATGAACCGGTAATTCAAATTGAGAGACATGGCACGGCTAATGTACCCAATGTGGGTTCAGGACAATTTATTTGGCCTGTAGAGGAAGCCGGGGAGATAACACCAGGCAGGGGTTTTAGTGAATGGCATACCGGCATAGATATTCATGCAGATCCGGGAACGAACATTTTAGCCTCTGACAGTGGTGTTGTCTGGTTTTCAGGCCGTGGTGGTTCACAGGGAAATTATATTATTATTTATCACGGTTCCTACTGGAGCCTGTATCTTCATAACCAGGTTAACCTTGTTTCTGAGGGAGATAAGGTCGAGCAGGGCGAAGTTATTGGCAGGGTCGGTTCTACCGGTCGTTCTACAGGGCCACACCTTCATTTTGAAATCCGCCTCGATGATGGCACCGGCGAATGGCATAGTTATTATCAGCATAAACCCTTGGATCCGCTGCGTTTTTTTAATCCTTAAAACTAGCTTAAATTAAAAAAACCTTTCTCCATATTGAGGAGGGCTTGTTTTTTGGTGGTTGTTT
>PWSG01000240.1 GCA_003564055.1 Syntrophomonadaceae bacterium | reverse complement strand
TCAACAAAACGGTAATAAGGGCGAATAGCCTGGAGCTCGTTAAAGGTGGTCAGCAGGGGGCGGTAATCCCAGAGGCGCACATTTTTTAGCGTACCCTCATTCTCCTGCAAATCTCTCCAACTCAGTTCCTGCCGCGCCGGATACTGACGGGTTCCAAATTGGTCGAGGCCATAGGCAGCACGTGTAAACTCTATATTATGGTCAAGGTATTTTTCTTCATAACTAAACTCGCTCGGTTCAACCACAAAACTCTGTATCGCGGCTGGATAGGCCCAACCACCGAGGAGCGAAACGCCTATTAAAGCGAGAATACCGTAGAAAAATAGACGGTAACGGCGCAGAAAGATATTTGCTATAAACACCAGGGCCAGAACTGCAGCTAAAACCATCAGCACCATTAGAATATAGTAATTGGCGTTTAGATCTGTATAGCCGGCACCGTATACTACACCGCGTGGTGACAAAAGCAGCTCCAGCTGACTAAGCCTGTAATCCCAGGCTTTCAGACCAAAAACCATGGCCAGAAGAACCGCCAGGTGGCTAATCCCCTTTGCCGGAGGCAGCATCCAACCCTGTTTGCCCTGGGCAGGGGGATTTAAAAGCAGGTAAATTGCAGCAACAATAATTAGCGATAACACTGCGGCCATCATCAAAAAACCATAGATGAAACGGTAAAAAGGCAGATCGAAAACATATAAAGCAACATCGGCCCCGAAAATAGGATCGCTGATATTAAATGGCACCTGGTTGAAGAAACGCAGGGTTTCCATCCAAAAAGCCCCGACATAGCCAGAAAATATATAAGCCATAATTCCTGCTGCAGCAAGGAAATAATAAGTGAGCTTGCGAGGTGTAAAAAACCGCATGGCTCCTGTAGCCATTAATCTTTCCCGCAGGGCTAAATTAGGAAAGCTGAGAATGTAACGCTTAGTTAAACTCAGGTTAACTAAGAAAAACACAAACAGAAAAAGAAAACCTCCAATACGCATGCCCCATTGAGTAAGGTACTGGGTCCAAAAAACCTGCTCTACATTTAATTCCGTAAACCAGAGCAGATCAATGTAAAAATTTGTCCCTGTCAGTAATAAAGACAAGATTACCAGGGCCCCAACAAAAAGTAATATAAAACGACCGCGCAATATAATCCCTCCAGCAAAATAAAATACCGGTTCTAAACCGGTCAATTAAATTCATTGTTAATCTGTATTTTAGACTACCTGATAACCGTTGTCAAAAATGACAAGCCTTATTACCAAGTGATTTCTTTAAAATGCTGCTCCTTAAATCTAATACCGGGCATTTGTAACAGCTTTGCCGGTAGCCTTTAATAATATATATTAACTTTGCCATGGAGGTCATAACAGAGGAGAATAGTTTATTTTTTAATAATATTTAACCCTGAACTGGTGCCAATTCTGGTAGCGCCGGCTTCGATCATTTGCCTCGCTTTCAAAAATGTACGTACTCCTCCCGAAGCTTTAACTCCGAAAGAAGGGCCGACTGTTTCACGCATCAGTTGAACATCGGCAATGCTTGCACCGCCGGGACCGAAGCCTGTTGAAGTCTTTACATAATCAGCGCCGGCATTTTTAGCCAGGCGACAGACAAGTTTTTTTTCTTGATCGCTAAGCAGTCCCGTTTCGATAATTATTTTAACAACTTTACCTTTTGCTGCCCCAACAACAGCAGAAACATCATCAAGCAGGTATTTATTTTCTCCTCCTTTTAAAGCTCCGATGTGAATAACCATATCAACTTCATCGGCCCCATTTTCTACAGCTTCTGCTGTTTCAAAAGCCTTAACTGCGCTGGTGGTTGTCCCGAGTGGAAAACCGACAACTGCGCACACTTTAACACCGCTTCCCTTAAGTTCTTTTGCGGCTGTTTTCACGTAGGAAGGATTGATACAGACAGAATAAAATTTATTCTCAACCGCTTCCCGGCACAGCTGAATAATCTCCCGGCGAGTCGCTTCCGCCTTCAATAAAGTGTGATCAATATAGCCGCCAATTTCTTCAGACATTTGTTAAACCTGCCTTCCTTTCCGATCAACAAGCCCTAAAACCAGCCGGGGCTTCATACACGGTTTATCTTCAATCCCATAAGCGGAAAGAATCTTCTTCTTCGCAAGATAAATATGCTCTGCCGATGTTTTACTTTTTACATGCATTACGGCCAGGGCATCTCCGCTTCCTACCCTGTCGCCGATTTTCTTTTCCACGGTAATTCCTACTGCCGGCTCTATTTTTGAATCTTTAGTTTCCCTGCCTGCTCCCAGAGCATTTGCGGCCATCCCAACCAGTCCCGCTTCGAGGCGATTGACATATCCACCTTTTACCGCTTGGACCGGGACTTTTTTTTCAGCCCGGGGCAGCAGACTGATATCTTCAGTTACGGTGCTATCCCCATACTGGTTTTCAATTAATTGTTGAAATTTTTTAAGCGCCGTACCGTTTGCCAGAAGCTTTTCTAATAATGCTTTACCTGCTTCAGGATCGGAGGTTTTCCCCGCAAGGCAAAGCATCCAACCGCCTAAAACCAGGCATAGCTCTTCTAAATCAGCAGGCCCTTCTCCGCGCAGGGTCAAAATTGCTTCTTCTACCTCCAGTGCGTTCCCGACTGCCCTGCCGAGCGGTTGCTCCATGTTGGTGATCAAAGCCACTGTATCACGGCCGGCTCCATTACCAATACCAGACATCAGACATGCCAAATTATAAGCTTGTTCATATTTTTTTAAAAAAGCGCCGCTTCCGCATTTAACATCAAGGACCAGGCTATCTGCGCCTGCGGCAAGTTTTTTACTCATAATGCTGGCAGCAATGAGGGGTATACTGTCTACCGTTGCTGTTACATCACGCAGGGCATAAAACATTTTGTCAGCGGGTACCAAACTTTTTGTTTGCCCGGCCACGGCCACTCCTACCTGTTTTACAGCTCTAATCAGCTCCTCTACTGAAAGATCGGTTTGAAAGCCCGGAATCGACTCCAGTTTATCCAGCGTTCCTCCTGTATGTCCCAGTCCGCGACCTGACAGTTTGACAACAGGTATACCCGCTGCAGCAACGAGAGGAGCTAAAACTAATGTGGTTGTATCGCCTACACCCCCGGTGCTGTGTTTATCTACTTTAATCCCGGGAATAGCCTTTAACGATATGGTTTCGCCTGAATTGATCATGGCTTCAGTCAGAAAAAGCGCTTCTTCTTCACTCATACCTCTGAAGTAAACAGCCATGGCCAGGGCAGATACCTGGTAATCGGGGATGGCACCCTGCACATAGCCTTCTACAAGGTATTCGAGCTCATCTTTAGATAAAGCTGAACCGTTGCGTTTTTTTAAGATCAAGTCATAGGTTCTGAATTTATCCACCGCCCTTTAAGGTCAGTAAATAGTAATTTGATCAGAAATATTGTTAAAAATGCTTTCACCAATACCGCTAACATTCATTATTTGATCTACGCTTTTAAAAAGGCCATGTTCTTCACGGTAAGATACTATTTGATTGGCCCTCACATCCCCGATACCCGGTAAAGCAGTTAATTCGACAGCGGAAGCCTGATTAATATTAATTTTGCTTCCTGAGGAGCCGGAAGCGATGGCGGGAGCGGTAGCTTCCCCAATACGATGGACATAGATTTGTTCTCCGTCAAGCAGGGGACGGGCCTGGTTTATGGCTTCATGGTCAGCATCATTGCTAAACCCGCTTCCCTTTTCCAGTAATTCATAAACCCTTGAACCGGCAGGCAGCTGATAAACGCCCGGGTTGTTAACCGCTCCAACCAGATGGACAGTAATCATTTCAGGTTCAGGGGTTTCACCGACTTCTTCTACTGAACTGTATCCCGCAGGATCAGCCTGTATTATTTCAGACCCTGTTCCTGAAAGGTTCACTGCACGCCACGCCCCTCCGCTGATTAATAGCGCCACAAGAATTCCGAAAATTATTTTTTCCCGCAGACTAACGTTTACCTCCATCTTCCGAGCCCCCCTGAAGCTGAATTGTCTATTTAGTGATATAACAGTTAAGCCTGACTTAGGTAAGAAGGGAACAAGCATAAAATATTCGCGTCTGAGCTATATTATTCCTGCTTAAAAACAAAAAACCCGGCGTCATTTTCCGGCGCCGGGTTAATTTTTGCTGTATTATATTTTAAAAAGCCTTCTAAGTCTATTATTCTTTTGCAGGCTTCTCTTCTTTCTTTCCTTTCTCCTCTTCCTCTTCCTCTTCGCCAGGGACACTTATACCCTGAACGTTGATGTTAATAGTTTCTACTTTCAGGCCCGTCGTTTTTTCGACACTGCCCCGAATTTCTTTTTTCAGTTTATCGGTAGCATCCACGATAGAAACACCATACTCAACTATAATATTCAGGTCAATCGATACTTTATCCTCATCAACCTGGACCTTGATGCCCCTGGTCATGTCCTTGCGACCCAATCTTTCTGCTATACCGCCAACTACTCCACCGCTCATCCCGGCAACACCGGGGATATCACTGGAAATTATGCTTGTAATTACAGCAATTACTTCTGAGGATATGCGTATACTATCGCCTTCTTTTTCCGGATCAGGTTTTAATACAGCTTCTTCAGTTCCAGTTTTTTTTCCTTTTTTTTCTTCACTCATTTTATTTCCTCCTTATATAGATAATAAAAGCCGCCACTTGTGCCGACTGCTTCACTCCAAACCAAAGCTAATCTAAAATATGATCTCCTAATTAATCTGAAGGGAATTATGAACATGTTGTTTAAATTGCTTATCTATAGTATACAATTTTAGCGCTAACCTGTCAAGAAAGGTGTTCAAAATATTCCGTTTTGAACATAAATTATGCTTTGTTCTGTAAAAAGGACTCTTTCTCAATACAGGGCTGACAAACTACCACACTAAAAAAACCTGCCCGGCAAAACCGATAATCCAGTCATGGTGAACAGGTTTAAATTTATATTATTATAAAGCAAAAAGCCCTGATTTATTATGTTTACTTAATTCCCTGCTTTCCTTAACGCGCTACAATGTTAACCAGCTTGCCAGGCACAGTGATAATCTTTTTAACTTCTTTTCCTTCAAGCAGTTCACCAATCCGCCTGTTTTCACGAGCTTTTTCTATTAATTCTTTCTCGGGACATTCAGTGGGCACGGTCATTCTGCCGCGCACTTTACCATTGATCTGAATAACAACCTCGACCTCTTCAACTAGAAGTTTTTCCGGATCGTAACCAGGCCATGCCTGCTTGTGAACACTTTCTTTATGACCCAGCTGGTTCCATAATTCCTCGGCCATATGCGGCGCAAAAGGTGAAAGCAGCAAGATTGTCTTTTCGAGCGCTTCTTTTAAGACAGCCTGGTTTTGCTCTGCAACATCTTTTGCCTGCCTGTAAGCGTAAGTTGCGTTAACCAATTCCATTATAGCGCTGATGGCCGTGTTGAAATTAAAACGCTCCTGAATATCATAGGTTACCTTTTTAACCGCCGCGTGGACCTGGCGCTCAAGGTTAATTTCATTTTCACCAGGTAAGGAACTGCCTTTATCTGCATCAAATTGCTCGAGGCATTCTGCAACCAGCCTCCAGATACGGCGCAAAAACCGGTGGCATCCTTCGACACCCTGATCGCTCCAATCAAGGTCCTTCTCGGGAGGCGAAGCAAATAAGATAAATAGCCTGCCCGTATCAGCCCCATACTGTTCTACAATTTCGTCAGGGCTGACTACATTGCCCTTAGATTTTGACATTTTTGCCCCGTCTTTGTAGACCATTCCCTGGGCCAAAAGGCGGCTGAAAGGCTCTTCAGCCTTGATCATACCGGCATCATGCAGCACCTTGGTAAAAAAACGAGCATAAAGCAGGTGCAGCACAGCATGTTCAATTCCCCCGATGTACTGATCAACAGGCATCCAATAGTTTGCCTCATCACTGCAGAAGGGTGCATCTATGCAGTCGGGGCTGGCAAAACGAATAAAATACCAGGACGAACAGATAAAAGTATCCATGGTATCCGTTTCCCGGCGAGCCTCTTTGCCACACTTCGGGCAGATGGTTTTAATAAAATCTTCATAATGAGCCAGGCCCGGGACACGGTCACCGGATAACTCAACCTCCATCGGCAGTTCAACGGGCAAATCTTCTTCAGGAACTGGCACTGTACCACAGCTATGACAATATATTATTGGAATCGGCGCCCCCCAGTAGCGCTGGCGGGAAATCAGCCAGTCACGCAAGCGGTAAGTAACCCGGAAATTTCCCAAATCCTGCTGATCCAGGTATTCTGTTACTTTTTTAATTCCTTCAGCGCTCTCTGTCCCGTTAAACTGATCGGAATTAACCATAATTCC
>PWSG01000127.1 GCA_003564055.1 Syntrophomonadaceae bacterium | reverse complement strand
ATAAGGCTATCTTTATTGCCAGCGGCCTTCACGACAGCGCTATGATGGGTTGTGAAGGAGAAGATGCCTGTTACTACGGCTATATGCCGGGAGTTGAGTTTTTACGAAAAATTAACCTTGGCGAACCGGTTGAACTTGGCGACAGCGTTGCCGTAATTGGTGGTGGAAATGTGGCCATGGATTGCGCCCGTTCGGCTGTGCGGCTGGGCGTTAAGGAAGTACACTTGATTTACCGCCGCAGCAGAACAGAAATGCCTGCCAACAAGGAGGAAATAGATGCAGCAGAAGAAGAAGGAATTAAATTTCACCTCCTGGCAAACCCGACCTGTATACTTGAAGACGAAGGCACAGTCAGCGGGATGGAGTGCGTAAAGATGGAATTGGGAGAACCCGATGAGAGCGGCCGCCGCCGCCCGATACCGATGGATGGTTCGGAATTTATCTTAAGCGCAGACACTGTGATTCCGGCTATCGGGCAGGTAGCTGACTTCTGCTTTTTGAACGAAGAATGCGGCATGGAAGTTACTAAATGGGGCACCCTTAAAGTTGATGAAGAAACCATGGCCGCTTCAACTCCCGGTATTTTTGCCGGGGGAGATGCCGTTTTGGGAGCGCGGACGGTTATTGAAGCCATAGCTACCGCGAACCGCGCTGCTGATGCGATTGACAGCTACCTTCGTGAAGGGAAAAGCCATGTCGACGCCAATTTTAAACTTGAAAAATATATTGAAGATTTAGGTGTTTACAGGGAAGAGACTGTTCCCGCCATGATTGGAAACAGGGAGCGCCTGGAAGAAGAAGTAATGCCGGTGGCTGAAAGGATGCAGGGTTTTGAGGAAGCAGAACTTGGCTTTAAATGTCCGGCGGGTGTAATTGATGAAGCCAACCGGTGTTTCAGGTGCCTGCGTCTCGGGATGACTGTTGTTTCTGCGGGGAGGGCTAAAGATGAATAAAACTGTTAAATTGCTTCTTGACGGTAAAAAAATATATGCTGAAGAAAACACAACAATTTTGGAGGCTGCCAGGCAGAACGACATTTATATCCCTACCCTTTGCTATCATTCCAGGCTGGAACCTCTTGGCCACTGCCGGCTTTGTATTGTTAACGTAGAGGGAATAGACAGGCCTGTAACCTCCTGTGACAACCCGGTTACTGATGGAATGATAGTTAACACTTCTACCGAGCAGATAATAGAGATGCGCCGCGCCATTGTGGAATTAACACTGTCTACCCATCCCTACAAAGATTGCCTGACCTGCGTGCGCACAGGAACGTGTGAGCTGCAGGATAATGCTTACGAACTGCAGTCCAACCTGCCCGGGCAGCTTGAACGCGATATACCAGCCGAAGACGAAAAAGCCAATCCTTACCTGGTCAGGGACGAAGAAAAATGTATTCTCTGCGGAAGATGTATCCAGGTATGCCGCACGGGGGCTGGCTGCTTTGTGTATGAAATGATCGGCACCGGAGTAAATACCAGGGTGGTTCCTTACCGTGACGGCAGGGAAGTCTCCCTTGAAGAGGCGGGCTGTATTTATTGCGGCCAGTGTATTGATGTTTGCCCCGTGGCTGCGTTAACTGAAAAAGACAGAAACAGGGGCGGAAGGGAATGGGATCTTAAGGCAGCTCAAGGAGTTTGTAACAAGTGTTCGCTTGGCTGCTATCTTGAAAGACAGGTTTACGGAGAAGAAGTAATTAAAGTTACTGTTCCTGCGGAAGGCGAAAAAGTAAGCTGGCTTTGTAAAAAAGGAAAATATGGGCATCAAAATGAAAACGGACAAAACAAACTTTACGATTATATGAAGCTAAGCCGTAAAAAAGGCAGTTATGTAAAAACTGACCGTGAGAATGCTCTGCAGGAAGCTGCTCAGAGTATACTTGCCCTAAAAGATAAATACGGCGCCGAATCCCTGGCTGTACTTGCCTCCGGCCAGCTAAGCGTAGAAGAAAATTATCTTCTGCAAAAGCTTGCCCGCGATGTTCTGGGCACGGCTAATGTGGACCTGGGCGCTGAACCGGCCTGGATAAACATTTATAACGGCATGATGGAGGTTACAGGCAGTGAGGTGGGGGGACCTTCACCCGCTGAACTGAGCAGGGCAGAGTCCATTACAGTAATCGGTAATGGCCTGGAAGAAAGTCACCCTGTGGCGGATATGGCTATTGGCCGGGCCGGACGCTTCGGCGAAGCTGTTATTGTAAGAGTGTTAGCTGAAAAAAATGTGTCTTCTGCCTGGCAAGAATTTAATTTCAACTTAAAAAAAGGAGCAGAGCATACATTTATCGAGGCGCTTTTGAAACTTATACGCGGCGGCAGTGCGGAAGATATCACCGCTAAATCAGACCTTAACAGGGCGTATTTAGAAAAAGCCGCCGAACTTATTAGTGCTCCGAAAAGCTACCTGGTTATCGGACCTTCGTTTTTCGAAAATGCCGATTCAAAGGGGGCAGGAAACCTTCTGGAGCTGGCCAGGGAAAGCGGTCTGATTGAAAAAGGCCGCAGCAGGATGCTGCTTTTATCAGCTTTTGCCAATGCAGGGGGAGTTTTAGCCGCAGGAGGGACCACTGTTATGGGCCCCGGTTTTACTGACCTGCAGGACAAAAGCGGTTTAAACAGAAATGAAGTTTTCGCAGCCGTTGAAAAAGGGACATTAAAAGGCATTATATCTTTTGGTCCAATTACCGCCGGTCTGCACGAGAAAGGGCTTCAATACCTGGCTGCAGCAAACTTTTCTTTAGCCGATTCTTCTGAAGCGGATCTGCTTTTTCCCGCGCAGGATATCGAAAGCAAGGAAGGTTTGTTTGTTAATGCAGCGGGCGGAGCATGTTTAAATCAAGCCGCCCTTAAAGTAAATGACGGCCTTTCCGAAGACTGGCGCTTAATTAAAGATTTTGCCTGCCTGATGGGTGCAAAGTGGAAATATGCGTCCTTAGAAGAAGTCCGAAAGGAGATGGAGGCCTGATTGCAGGATAATGTAACCATCTTAAATGTTTCAGAGATAAACCGCTATATAAAGGGGTTAATACATGGTGATCCGCGCTTACGCGACATCTGGGTTACAGGAGAGTTGTCAAATTTTAAGCATCATCGCTCGGGGCACATGTACTTTACCATAAAAGACAGCAAATCATCACTGCGCTGTGTTTTTTTTCGCCGGGAAAATCAGCGCTGCATTTTCAAACCTTCCGACGGGATGGAAGTGATCCTGCACGGAAACATATCAGTTTATGAACCAGACGGTGTTTACCAGCTATATGTTTCAGAGATGGAACCGGCCGGCATGGGTTCGCTTTATCTTGCCTTCGAGCAGTTAAAGGGCAGGCTCGAAAAAGAAGGACTTTTTAGTCCTGAAATAAAAAAGAAGCTGCCGGCCTTGCCCCGCAAGATAGGGCTGGTAACATCTCCGACGGGGGCGGCTTTGCAGGATATTCTGGCTACTATAAAAAAGCGTTTTCCGCATGTACATATTATTGTAGTTGAGAGCCTGGTCCAGGGCCCGCAAGCATCTTTTGATATTGTGCAGGCGATAAATATTTTGAACCGGCAAAAAGATGTTGACGTGATTATTCTGGCCCGCGGAGGCGGGTCGCTTGAAGATTTGTGGCCTTTTAATGAAGAAAGGGTGGCAAGGGCTATTTACAGTTCCGCAGTGCCGATCGTATCGGCAGTAGGCCATGAAACAGATTTTACAATCGCTGATTTTGCCGCCGATCTGCGCGCGCCGACCCCTACAGCAGCGGCAGCAGCAGTTGTTCCCGAAAAAGAAGAGTTTTTATCCACCCTTGCTCAGCTGCGCGAAAAAGCTGCATCAGCTCTTAAAAGGCGCCTGCAGAGGGAAAAACAGACCCTTGATTATGCTGTTAGCGAGCGCTTTTTCACGCTGCCTCTTAAAAGAATTAAGCTTTCTAAAGAAGTCCTTGATCAACTTGACAAAAAAATGGGCCGGGAAATAATTCGCATATTACAGTATAAAGGCATAAAACTGGGAGCCTTAAATGACAGGTTGGAGAGTTACAGCCCGTTTAAGGTTATGAACCGCGGCTTCTGCTACTGCAGAGACGAGGAGGGTAAAATAATCCGTTCTGTAAAAGAGATCAAACCGGAAGATATTCTGAAGTTAACTTTTAAAGACGGATTGGTCAGCTGCCGCACCGAAGAAGTTGAGGAGCGTGAATTTCTTGACAAATAAAAAGTTTGAAAAGATGACCTATGAAGAGGCGGTAAAAAAGCTCGAAGCAATCGTTAACCGTCTTGAAGACACGGAGATACCTTTGGAAGAATCACTTTCCTCATTCCAGGAAGGAATTGCTCTTTCCCGCTACTGCAGGGAAAAGCTGGCTGAAATCGAATGCAAGGTTGATTATTTGCTTAAAGAAGAACAAGAGTCTTTGAATTTTACAGAAAACGAAGTAAACGGCAGTGAGGATGAAGAGGAAGGGTTATGATCGACATTGATCTGTACCTGGAAAAAGAAAAAGAGAGAATAAACCGGGCCCTTGAAGAGCGGATGTCCCTGTTGTCTGCTTCGGAAGTTGCCGGTGCCATGCGCTACAGCCTCCAGGCCGGCGGTAAAAGGCTAAGGCCGATTCTTACCCTGGCCGCTGCCCGGACCCTGGGTTCAGAAGATGATTCAATTCTTGATGTGGCCTGTGCCCTGGAGTTTATTCATACTTATTCGCTAATCCATGACGACCTGCCGGCGATGGATGACAGTGAACTAAGACGCGGAAGGCCGACCTGCCACCTGGTTTACGGTGAGGCGATAGCTATTCTTGCCGGCGACGCTCTTCTGACCCTAGCTTTTGAAACGCTGGCCAATTACGGCTGCAGGGACGGGTGCCAGGGCAGGGCAATAAAAATCATGGCCGAGTTTTCTGCGGCTGCAGGAGTTGAAGGAATGATTGGGGGGCAGGCCCTTGATCTTAAAGCGGAAGGAAGAGATCTTTTATTAAGTGAAATAGAAGAGATTAACCTGTTAAAGACGGGAGCCTTGCTAAAAACGGCAGTAGTTTGCGGCGGGATTGCTGCCGGTGCCAGTAAACAACAGCTTACAGCCCTGGGCTGCTATGCTTCGCATCTTGGCAATGCTTTTCAGATTATTGATGACCTGCTTGATTACAGCAGCACTGCTGAAGAACTGGGTAAACCGGCAGGCGCAGACCAAATCAGATCCAAGGCCACTTATCCGGCCCTGCTTGGCACAGAAAAAGCCAGGAAGAGGGCGGAAGCGCTTTACAGCGAGGCTTTATCAGCATTAAATAAACTGGATTGTTCTACCGATTTATTGCAAAGCCTGGCTAAAAAGCTGATTTATAGGAGCAGGTAGTTTTGCGTAACGGATGTTTAAAGTGTTCAGTATCACAGGCTAAAGCTGGGTTGTAAATATATTTAAAAGTTAAAGGTTTTAGGGAAGATTAGCCTGAGCTGTTTGCAGCGGAGCATGATGTGCATTGCATGCCGTAAAAGGTGAGAATAAAAGCTTGCCGAAAAATAGTGTTTAGGGAAATGCTGTTTAACAAAGGGGTTAGAAGCAGATAGAGGAAGGTTAAATATTATGAATAAAAGAATTGATTTTTCTGGTTTACTGGCTTCTGACACCTTATTTCTAAAAATGGGAGGTTATTATTATGGCAATGGCAGAGAAAAGCAGCAGTTATTTTTTGGATGTGCTCGCGTCCAAAGCCCCGGTTCCAGGTGGCGGTGGGGCTGCTGCGATGGGCGGAGCGATAGGCATGGCCCTATCGAATATGGTCGGTAATTTGACTGTGGGAAAAAAGAAATTTGCCGATGTTGAAGATGAGGTTAAAGATTTGCTGGAGCAGGGCTACAAAATTATTGAAGAATTAAAAGTCCTCGTTGACAAGGATGCAGAAGTATTTGAACCTCTATCAAAAGCTTACGGTCTGCCGAAAGAGACTGCGGAGCAGGCTGCGCATAAGGCAAAGGTAATGGAGGAGTGTTCAAAGGAAGCATGTTCGGTTCCTCTTGAAATTATGCGCAAAGCTTATGAAGGGATAAAAATTCATGAAAGAATGGGCCAGATTGGCACAAAGCTGGCGATTTCCGATATTGGCTGCGGAGTGGCATTTTTAAAAGCGGCTTTAGTTAGCGGCCAGTTAAATGTTTTGATTAACCTCGGGGCAATTAAAGACGATCAGTTTATAAAAGAAACCGTTGCAGAAATGGATCACCTCCTTGAAGAAGGAAGCAGGGTGGCTGATGAAACTTTAAACAACGTTGTTGAAAAATTTAAGTAAAGTAAGGATATTATGTGGTCTAAATTGATAGCACCTGCGCCATTTGCTATAATTAATGCTGTTAAGGAAGACTGCAAGCT
>PWSG01000150.1 GCA_003564055.1 Syntrophomonadaceae bacterium | reverse complement strand
TGTGTATTTTTTAAGTTTAATACTCGTACTGCGCCAGTGCTGCCTTGTAGAGTGAAATTAAGTTTATTAAGCCAGCGGTTTATAATTATTTTTTTCGATCCTTAATTTAAAAAGGCAGGGAAAATGACCAGACAGATTTCAGTTTTTCTTGAGACTAAACCAGGAAGATCTGCCAGGCAGGGGACAGGCTTTAGTCGAAGCGGGAATAAATATCCGCGGGCTCTCCATTGCCGATACTTCAGGCTTCGGAATTTTAAGAATGAGCGTTAACCAACCGCTTGTTAACTAATAAAGGGCTTAGGGCGGATTAATTATCGCGCCGGAAGCCCTTTTAATTTAAATTATTTACTGTTCTGCCACCGGTGCCTTACTTCGGCCCCATGGGAAGGCTGTCTACTTTTAATTCCTCCATGATCTGGCGGGTAGCTTGATCGAGCTTGGCCTCGCGGTCGCTGTCGAGAGGGGTGGGTTTATGAGTTTCTTTTATTACTTCAACCCGTTCCCGGGCCCTCTGGAAGATATCCTTTTGCCCTTCGGCATCCCAGCTGCCCCTATCGCGGCGGTCAATCACGGGGGAAGGAATGAAAGGTTCTGTCTTGAAATGCTTGAAGGTATGCTCGGTCTCTAAGTATACGCCGCCCGGGCCAAGTTCATTGATTAGATCGACCGCAAGCGATTCAGGCGAGCAGTCGATGCCCCTGTGCAGGCGCAGGGCAGTGCCGCAAATTTCATGGTCAATAACCAGCTTTTCCAGGCTGAATGAACTGACAAAGTCAAGGGCGCCAACACCTGAGATCATGTTGATACCGGCAAGCTGGGCAATTATGCCGCTAATTCCGGTTTCAAAACCGGCCTGCATATCAATCACTTTTGAATCGCTCAGGGCGGCATAGGTATGGGTAGGCAGGCCAAAATATTTACCCATTTGTGAGTAAGCGGCGGCAACCATGGTTGCTTCTACAGCGCTCAATGGCGTGGTTCCGAAGTGCATATCGAAATGAACAGGTGCACCGCCGTAAACAACAGCAGCCCCCGGGTTTACACACTGGGCAAGGACAATGCCGCTTAAGGTCTCCGCTGTATGGACAACAACAGAACCGGACAGGGTGACCGGGCTGGCTGCGCCGGGCATGGGCATAGAGACGGTTTCCAAGGGCAGCCCGTAACGGGCACAGTCGATAATATTCTGTGCACTAATATGGGTCCACTTCAGCGGGGGCGACGGGCAGATGTCAAAAACTGCCACCGGCTTTTCGCGCAGCTTATCCTCTCCACCGGCAACTGCTGAAAGCATATCGCGCATGTGGGTAACACCAGGGACGCTAAAAGCACCTGTGATTACTGACTTGGGCGAGTTTTTTAAACAGAGATAGAGACGGTAGCTGTCGCCAATCGGCTTGGGCACATCGTAGCAGACCACTGAGGTAGACTGCAGGTGCACATTTTCCAGCGCGTCGTTGACCCTGCTGATCTGAACCAGGTCTTTCGACTCCGATTTGCGCACGGTCTTGCCGTCTGATTCAACAAACTTGATCAGCGAAGAACCCGGATCGAAGTGGACATTGTTGCCGCTTAAGTCGGCAGAGGGCTCCCCGTCACGGGTGTAGAGCTGCAGGGAAGACGGCGCCTTCTTAACGGCATCGTCTACCATCTGCGCACTAAATTTAGCTACCTTTTTATCAAAATCAACTTTTGCACCGTGATCTTTTAAGATCTTTAAGGCTTCATCCGATTCAAACTTGATACCGCTTGTTTCGAGGATGTTTAACGCTTTTTCGTGAATTAACTTTATTTGCTCGTCACTCAGCAGGCGAAGGACCGGCTGACCGGAGAATGTATATTTGTCCATTATGGCAACCTCCTGTTAGATAATTTAGCAAACCAGCAATTTTTTTGCTGTTTGCCGGTGTTTTGGAGCTGGAGGTTGTGAATTGTAACTCAGTCACCCCCATCCCGACCCTCCCCCGTCAAGGGGGAGGGAGACTTGTTTGTTCTCTCCTTCGAAAGGCGGTTTGCTTGTCCGCCCTGAAGAGGGAGACCTGTTTGCTCTCCCTGCGGAGGGAGATATACTTGTTTTTACTGACCGCCAACTAATGATTTGGCAACCTTAACTGCTTCGACAGCATCTTCAGCAAAACCGTCGGCACCGATTGCTTCAGCCCACTCCTTATTTACTGGTGCGCCGCCGACCATAACTTTTACGCCTTTGCGCAGGCCTTCTTCTTCAAGAATTTCAATGACGTTTCTCTGCTCTGGCATGGTCGTGGTCAGCAGGGCAGACATTCCCAGAATATCGGGCTTTAGTTCCCTGACCCGGGCCACAAATGTGTCGCACGGAACATCAATTCCTAAGTTGTGCACTTCAAAGCCCGATGCGGTAAGCATCGAGGCAACAATATCTTTACCAATATCGTGTATATCATGGGCTACTGAACCGATGATCACTTTGCCCAGTATGGTCCGCGACTGTTTGCTTTTGAGCAGTTCCGGTTCAAGAACTGCCAGGGCTTCTTTCATAACTTCGCCAGCGGCAACCAACTCGGGCAGGAACATATCGCCCTCTTCATAAAGGGCGCCAACTTTATTAATACCGGCCACAAAGCCGCTTTCAATGCATTCCAGCGGGTCAAAACCTGCTTCTAAAGCCTGGCGGGCCAGGGCCTCGCCTTCTTCTATTTCGCCTTCTATCACGGCGGTTCTCATTTCTTCCAGTAATTTATCTTTTTCCATTATTAATTAGCCCCCTTATTTTCCCAGTTCCTGGTCCGCTCTTTTAATAATCGCGGCAAATTCTTTTTTGACACCCTCTTCGAGGGGTTCGACTTCATGGTTTTCGATTACCCAGCGGGCCAGCTCAGTTGCTTCCTCGAAAGCGCCCCTGCGGCCGCTTTCTTCCCACTGTCCGTAAGGCTTGCGGTCGTAAACAACCGGCTGCCAGATGTCGCGCATACATTTGCGGGTATGCTTATCGGCCAGGAAGTTGCCGCCCGGCCCGACTTTTTTAATCAGGTCGACAGCGAGAGTGTCATCATTTACTTCAATACCCTGTGAGGTTTTGGCAATAATGCTGTAAATTTCAGCATCCATGATCAGGGCCTGCAGGGAAAAGATTTTAGATCCGTTTAAGGTTCCCGCCCCGTTAATGATCGAAGTATTGGTCAGCACAGGCATAAGACCGGCGAAACTGTTGTCAACTGCAGCCTGCCAGTCGGGCAGTTTGGCACCGGTGGCGAAACCGCCGACGGCAAGAGGAATCTGGTAGAAATGGCAGATTTCACTGAAAGCGGCAGCCAGCAGGAAGTCTTCGGGACCTCCTCCTGTATAACCGCCGGTCTTGATATCGATGGCGGTGGGCGCCGCGGCAAAGTAGACCGGGGTACCGGGGTTGACCAGCTGCATTAAGACCAGCGGGCTCACTGCATCGACGGTTGTTACGACCAGGTTTCCGGCCAGGGTGGCCGGTGCGGTAGCGCAGGACATGGGCATGGGCATGAAACCTGTTGGAATACCCCATTCGGCAGCTACCATCGAGGCATCGAGGCTGCCGCCGTCCTGGCCCAGGGGGTCGGTGGCGCACTGCATGTAGGAAAAGAGCGGACGCCTGCGCAGCTTTTCCTTTCCGCCGGCTACCACGGCCGCCATTTCGAGGGCGAAGTGAGCAATTTCATGCGTGATAACCGTTTCCGGCTGGATATGCATGGTCGTGCCGTTCATGCTCGCTTCTATTTCATGCAGGGGCCGGATATGGGCGGGGATATCCTGGGCGCTGACAGGTGGACCCCAGATGTATGAAATCTCGGGCAGGTAGTCTGCCAGTTTGCAGGCATTAACAATATCCTGCTTTTTAGAGCGGCGCAGTTTACCTGTATTTATATCGTAGACATCGACGGCGCAGCCGTCGGTCGAAAGGTGTGAAGTGCGATCATCGATCCAGAGATCGTCTTTGGAATCGCGCCCGGCCAGTAAAAATCGGGTCGGGGCCTGGCGCAGGGTTTTAATGACAAGATCGGAGGGCAGTTTGGCAACCATTGTCTCGCGGTTTACGCTGCACCCCGCTTCTTCTAAAACGTCTAAGGCCCGGCTGGAGGGAAAGCGCACACCTGCCTCCTCCATTACTTCCAGGGCCGCTTCATGTATTTTAACAATATCGCGTTCGCTCAAGACTTTAAAGGTCAGTTTTGAGCACGGTGGTTGAAATTTACGCTGTTTCATCATAATCTCCTTTCGATTGCATACCATTTATCCTTAAATAAGTTAAATTTGTCTCTGACACCTTTTTAACTTATTGATGGAGGGTCAGTTTTTTTCTTTCTTTTCGGTTGGTTCCATAGCTACGGCGCGGCCGTTTAGAAGCGAAGCAACGCCGACATCATAGTTGTTATGGCTGCCGCCGCAGATCTTGCAGGGCAGATCGGGGTCAACCAGTCGCTTTGGTTCGGTATAGGAGTAAACCCCGCCTTCAAAATTGCGCAGGACCACCCTGTTTGGTGACTGGCTGACTAAATACTGGGGCATAACCGGTATTTTGCCACCACCGCCCGGGGCATCAACGCAGAATGTAGGTACGCCTAAGCCTGTTGTATGCCCGCGCAGGTTTTCGATCGCTTCAATACCCGCGCTGACCGAAGTCCGGAAATGTTCGATTCCCTGGGAAAGGTCACACTGGTAGAGATAATAGGGACGCACCCTTATTTTCAGCAGTTCATGGCTCAATTTCTTTAACAGTTCAGGGCAATCGTTAACCCCGGCCAGCAGCACGGACTGGTTGCCGAGCGGGATACCGGCATCTGCAAGAAGATCGCAGGCTGCCCTGGATACCTCATTTATCTCCTTCTGGTGATTGAAGTGGGCGTTTAAGTAAATGGGGTGGTATTTGGCCAGCATTTTGCACAGCTCCACGGTAATACGCTGGGGCATGACCACGGGCACGCGGCTGCCGAACCGGATTAGTTCCACGTGTTTGATAGCACGCAGTTCTTTTAATATATATTCAATCAAGTCGTCCCCGATCAGGAGGCCATCTCCACCGGAAATAAGCACATCCCTGACAGCAGGGGTCCGGCGCACATAATCGATCGCTGCATCGATCTGGGCGCGGCTGCGCGCTTTATCTTTGCCTCCGGCCATGCGCCGCCGGGTACAGTGCCGGCAGTACATCGAACACTGGTCGGTTACAAGCAGAAGGACGCGGTCAGGATAGCGGTGGGTAAGGCCTTCAACCGGAGAATCAACATCTTCGTGCAGGGGATCGGACATATCCGAACCGGCATGATGCAGTTCAAGGGCAGTAGGCACGGCCTGTTTGCGCACCGGGCAGTTCCGGTCACTGGGGTCCATCAGTGAAGCATAATAAGGGGTAATGGCCATTCGAAATGTTTGCAGGCATTTTTCAAGCCCCTCCGCTTCTTCCTGGTTTAAATCGATAACCTGTTTTAACTGCTCCGGAGTAGTGATGCGATTGCGCACCTGCCAGTGCCAATCGTTCCATTCCTCTGCAGAAACATCTTTCCATAACGGTATATCCCGGTAATTACGCATTTTTATACTCCTCTCCGCTTTTATATTAAATCGAGCTCGTAGACTACAGACTGGTTGATAAATCCGAGCTTTTCATATAATCTACGGGCTGAATTATTTTTATAAAGGGCATTTAATTCAAGCCGGCTCAAGTTCTGCTCTTTTGCGGCAGAAATTACATGCTTTACAATATGCTCGGCCAGGCCGCGCCCGCGATACTCAGGGTCGATGATGACATCCTCGATATGACCGTACCAATTATCCTGCCAGGTAGAATAATGCCCGAGATGCAAACTGGCAGTGCCGGTCACCACACCTTCAATAAGAATGATAAAAACAAGGACTTTCTGAGGATGTTTAACCACATAGCGGTAGCTGCGCTGCAGCACCTCGGGGGAAGCCTGCTTGTTATATATTTTTAGCAGCATCGTCCAAAGGCGGATTACTTCCGGTTCGTCTGCAGCTGTAGCCAGTCTTATTTCCATGCGGCTATTTCCTTTTTTAAGTTCGATATTTTAATTGCTGATGCCTTAATCATTGTAACAAATAATCGGCCTGGTGGAAAATATTTTTTAGCCGCTGTTACTCTACCGTCTGCAGTTAGCCTTGTTTAGCGCATTGTCAGCTAACTATTGTTTTATATAATAGCAACTGGTAAGAGATAGCTGTTCTAGTACAATGTCAACACTAAAAATATATTATGGAATCGATAGTGTTGCCCTACCAGAAAATAATTAACAGTGAGTTTTCGGTATAGTTTAAAAGTTGAAAGACTACTAGCAGCTTACAGGCAGGCATTTTGGTAATGATCAGTTATTCCCCGGAAAGAAAGATAAGCTAAAATCGCTGGATTGCTTAAAGATTTATAAAAGTACCTATAACATCTCAAAAGCTCG
>PWSG01000060.1 GCA_003564055.1 Syntrophomonadaceae bacterium | reverse complement strand
GTTTTATCATATTATGATTCATGCCGTTACCAAGGCGATGCTTTTTATGGCTGCGGGTGTTATTATCTATTCTACGGGTGTTCGTGAGATTAAAAATTTAGCCGGCATCGGTCGGGTTTTACCTGTGACTATGATCGCTTTTACAATAGGCAGCGCATCTATGGTTGGTATTCCGGGTACAGGCGGTCTGATCAGCAAGTGGTATTTGGCCCTCAGCGCTCTTGAAGTTGGCAGACCTTTATTCGTCCTTGTTATCCTGGCCAGCAGTCTTCTAAATGCCGTATACTATATGCCTATTGTAATAAACGCTTTTATGCACCAGGAAGATTATAAAAAGAATGTAAAGCCTGTCCCCAGGATCATGCTGGCGGTAATGATTGTCGGCATCGCTTTTATTGTATTATTTGGCTTTTATACCACTCCCGTGGTTACACTTCTGGAAAAAGCCACAGAGCTGTATTTTTAAGAGAAAAAAGGAATTTCTTCCTGCCAGTTGAAATATTCAGTTGGCAGAGTATAATTATCTTTGACGCATCCCGGAGGTGGTTTTTTTGAGTCAATCTACTGTTATTGCAATATTGATATCAATTGTCGGTTTGCCAATCTTAATGACTCCCGTAATTATGTATTCATGCCGGGTTTCAGAGAAACTACGAAACGCACTGTCTGTTGTAACCTCAGCAATTGTTTTTGGCTTGACTTGTTCGCTTTACCCTTTTGTTATCGGGGGCGGTGAGATTCAATATACCCTCTTTGAAGTTTTACCAAACCTCGAGATATCACTGCGCCTTGACATATTAAGTTTTTGTCTCGCTATTTTAGCGGCTTTTGTATGGTTTTTGTGCACTGTTTATTCTCTTGATTATATGGCCAAAGAGCACGCCTGCGGCCGGTATTACCCTGTGTTAATTTTTACCCTGGGCAGCTGTCAGGGCATATTTTTTGCAGGCGACCTGTTCAGTCTCTTTGTCTTTTTCGAATTGATGTCTTTAATAGCCTATATATTGGTTATTCATGAAGAAACAGAAGAGGCCCTGAAGGCTGGCTATAAATACCTGGTCATGACAATTATTGGTGGTCTGGCCCTGTTTTTTGGAATAATAATCATTTTTGAACTTGGCGGTACAGTTTCCCTGGGTGTAGGAGTGATTATTGAAGAAGTTTCGGCTTTAGCCTTTATAGCTTTTATCTGCTTTTTGATTGGATTTGGCATGAAAGCAGGGATGTTTCCCCTTCATGTCTGGCTGCCTGATGCCCACCCTGTAGCGCCGTCTCCCGCCAGCGCTCTTCTTTCAGGGATCATGCTTAAAACAGGGGCTTATGGTTTAATCAGGGTTATATTTTATATTTTCTCGCCCGATCTGATGAAAAGCGGCGGTTGGGATGTTGTCTTAAGTGTGCTGGCCGTAATTACTATTTTACTTGGATCGGCTGTAGCCCTGACCCAAAATGATATTAAACGCCGCCTGGCCTACTCAAGCATAAGCCAGCTTGGTTATGTTCTGCTGGGGCTGAGTGTACTTAACAGTAATGCTGTCATCGGGGCGGTTTTTCATATTTTTAGCCATGCTTTTATGAAGAGTGTGCTTTTCCTTGCCGCAGGCGCAATAATATGGAAGACAGGAAAGCGCCAGGTTGACGATCTGAAGGGCATTGGCATGCAGATGCCTGTAACCATGGGTTGTTTCTCTCTGGCTGCCTTTGCCATGATCGGCATTCCGCCCTTAAATGGGTTTTTAAGCAAATGGACCCTGGCCTTAGGCGCCCTAGATGCAAATATGGTAGTATTTGTTTTAATTTTGCTTATCAGCAGTCTTTTAAACGCTCTTTATTACCTGCCTATCATAATCCCGGCATTTTTCGAAATGCCCGGGGCATCCCGACTTAATGATCATGAGCACCAGGAACTTAAGTTCGATATCCGGGAGGCAACGCCAGCTATGCTTTCTGTGATGATTATCCTGGCCCTGTGTACCATTATATTCGGTTTGACACCCAACAATGCAGCATTTTACCTCTCAAGGTTGACCGCAGAGTATCTTTTGATGGGGGGCTTCTAGTTGCTTGCCGCAGCGCCGGATTATATTTTATTAACCGGACCGCTCTTCTATTCAAGCCTGCCCCTGTGGATCACAGTTTTACCTATGCTGGCCGGTATAGGAATCTATTTCTTAAAAGACCACTGGGAATCGGCACGCAAGGGGTGTGCCCTTGTTGCTTCTTTAATTGCCCTGGTCGGCGTTATACTTCTTTTTCCATTAAGCCTCGAAGGCGCTGTCGGCTATGATTTAATCGATTTCATGGAAATGGGTCTTTTTTTTGAAGTAGATCTGATTGGCTGGATATTTGCATTTTTAATCACTTTCGTCTGGTTTTTAGCCACAATCTTTTCTTTTGCCTATATGGACCTGGAGCATAACAGGCGCCGCTATTACAGCTTTTTAACTTTCACACTGGGAGCCACGGTTGGTGTGGTGATGGCCGGTGATTTTTTTACCCTTTTTCTATTTTTCGAACTGATGACAATCAGCTCCTTTGTTCTTGTTATTCACCAGCAGGATACTGCGTCTATGAAGGCCGGTATTCTCTATCTGTATTTAGGTATTTTCGGGGGATTATCCCTGCTTTTTGCAATTCTTATGCTTTACAGCGCAAGCGGTTCGGTTGATATTTTCCCGGCCCTGGAATTATTGGAAGGCCAGCGCACGGCAATTTTTATCTTTTTCTTGATTGGCTTTGGAATTAAGGCAGGCATAGTGCCGCTGCATATCTGGCTGCCTCAGGCTCATCCGGTAGCGCCTTCCCCGGCCAGCGCCCTGCTTTCAGGGATCATGATCAAAACCGGAGCTTACGGGATATTAAGAGTTTCCCTGGTTTTGTTTTCCTCAACCGAGGAACTATCCGCCCTCTATAGTTCCTATCTTTTTATAATCGGAAATGTTGTAATGTGGATTGGAATTGTAACCATGCTTGCCGGCGCTACCATGGCCCTGCTGCAGACCAACATGAAAAGAATTCTGGCCTACAGCAGTGTCAGCCAGATGGGTTATATCGTTACAGGTGTTGGAATAGCCGCATTTTTAGGCATTGAGGGGGGTATGGGCTTTGCCGGATCCATATATCATATAATCAACCATGCTTTTTTTAAAGCGGGCCTCTTTATGATGGTTGGGACTATCTATATTTATACCCACGAACTTGAGCTGCCCCGCCTCGGCGGGATGCTTAAAAAGATGCCGCTGGTGGCCGTTACTTTTATCATCGCTGCTTTTGGTATTGCCGGAATACCCGGTTTTAACGGTTACCCCAGCAAAACCCTGATTCATGATGCAATGCTTATTGCGATCAAAGATTATGGGTTTTTAAGCGTAGACCTGGCTGAAAAGATTTTTGTTCTGACCAGTGCTTTAACCGTTTGCTATTTCATTAAACTTTTCAGGGGCGTTTTCTTAGGGCCGGTGCCTGAAAAACTTAATCGCGATTATAAACTTCCCTTTTCAGTTAATGCAGTTTTAGCCGGGTTTGCTTTAATTATTACGGCAATTGGTATTTTCCCTAACTTAATATTGGAGCGTATCCTGGTTCCGGCGGCGGAAAGGCTTAACTATGAAGGGTATGCCATGGATCACCTTTATCATTTTCATTTCTTCGAATGGCTGCCCCTGCAAGCTATGCTGATCGTTATCATCCTTGCTGCGCTCATATATATTCCGGCTGCCTACAGGGGCTGGTTTGCCTGGAAACCGCCGTGGTGGCTCAGTATCTATGCTTTAATCTATCAGCCCGTTACCCATCGTTTAATGGATGTTACCTGCCGCGCCGGGGTTATGGTTGACTCTTCAATTGACAGCGCTTATGATCGGTCCGGCAGCGCGGCCAGGACCTGGTGTGAATATATTGGCAGCTTTGATAAGAGTCTGGATAATTTTTATGACAAGTCCGGCAAAGCAGCCAGTAAACTGGCTGAACGCTCCAGCGATATGGATTCCAAGATCGATGGCTTTTACGAAAAATCCGGTAAAGCAGCCCGTAAACTGGCCGATCGTTCTACCGATATGGACTCAGCTTTAAATGAGGCCTATCGAAAAACAGGAGAAACTGCAAAAAAACTGGTTGAAAAGACCTCCGATGCGGAAAGCAGGCTTGACAGTGTTTACGACAAAGCCGGTAAAAAAGCCAGGGAAGAGATGGATAAGCGTTTATCCGACAAGAGAGAGAAAACGAAAAGCTTCGACCCTGCCAAGTGGACAACAAAAAATTTAAGTTTCGATACTCTGCTCCTGGTGTTGGTTCTCGGGGTTGTCCTCCTGGTTATTTTCTACTTTGGACGATCGCTTTAGGATCATATTTATTTTAAGTGTGCTTGAAACTGTTACAATGATATCTGGTCTTAAGCATTTAAACTTTAGTCAATCGTAACTGATATCTTCTCCTGTCAGGTCTAATAAAAAATCGGAAACCATACTTGACAGGGCGCTTATTACTTAAGAAAGGAATATCTAAATGGGGCAGCAAAGCTTACAGTTGCGAAACCGCTTAAACTATTTGACCTATATGGCTGTATTGATTACATTTGCTGTCGTTATTCATACTGTCGAAGCAGCCCTGCCCCTGCCGATGCCTGTTCCCGGGGTAAGGCTTGGCCTGGCCAATGTGATTACCATTCTGACCCTGGTTTTGTTCGGCCTGCAGAGCGGTTTGTTAATTGCAGTCTTACGATCCGTGCTGGGGAGCCTTTTTGTCGGTGGACTTTTTGGTTTTGGGTTTTGGCTCAGTGTAACCGCTGGGGTGGTTAGCTGCCTGGCCATGGGACTGGTCATGATCTTGAAAAAAAGAGGACTGGTCAGCCTGATATCAGTAAGTGTAATCGGGGCTGCTGTTCATAACCTGACCCAGCTATCTATGGCCAGCCTGATAATTGCAAACCCGGGCCTTTTATATGGTTATTATCCTCTATTACTGCTTCTATCTGTGCCGACAGGTTTATTTACGGGTATTACAGCACACTATCTTGAAGGTGTTACCAGGCGTATGATTATCAAGTCAGGCCCGGGGGTATCCCGATGAAACTGGTCCTCGCTTCCGCATCTCCACGTCGGGCCGAACTTTTGCGGCAGGTAGGCATTCCTTTTAAAATTATAAAGCCCGGTATTGAGGAAAAACCCGATTACACGCTGCCCCCGGGTGACATGGTTAAAGGTCTGGCCCGTGAAAAAGCCCTTGTGGTAGCAAGAAAAATTAATAAAGGCGTCATTATTGCTGCCGATACGCTTGTTTTGCATCGTGGAGAAGCTTTAGGCAAGCCCACTGATCCTGAAGAAGCCGGGCGCATGCTTCGCCGGCTCAGCGGTGATGTACATGAAGTAATAACAGGATTAACACTGCTTGATACTTCTTCCGGTAAAGATGAAAGCGGTATTTCAGTGACCAGGGTTTGGATGAAAGCCCTTTCAGCCGATGATATCGAAGCTTATGTCAGTTCAGGAGAACCACTTGACAAGGCAGGGGCTTACGGGATCCAGGGCAGAGCCGCTCTTTATGTAGAGAAGATAGAAGGCTGCTACTTTAATGTGGTCGGCCTGCCCTTAAGCCTGTTTTTTGATTTGATGCAGCGTATGCAAATTAAAATAAGATATGAACCCTAAAACGCAGAAAGGATGAAGACAATGCAAAACGATGCTATTATGATTAAAGATTTGCCGCTTGAAGAAAGACCCAGGGAAAAACTAAAAGCGCTTGGAGCAGGAGTTTTATCAAATGCTGAGCTGCTGGCAATACTGCTTCGAACCGGCAGCAGGAATGAATCAGCAGTGCAGGTAGCAACCAGGATGCTGGCAAAAAGTGGCGGCTTAAGAAACCTGCCAGATTTTTCACTGGAGGAGCTGCAGGAAAACAAAGGCATAGGTCCCGATAAAGCAGTCATGATCAAGGCTGCCCTTGAGCTCGGTGCCAGGCTGGCTACCACACCCCGTGCCGAAGGCGGATCTATTACCAGTCCCCGCCAGGCATCAGATCTTTTTATGGAAGAGCTTCGTTACAAGAAAAAAGAGTACTTTAAGATCCTGCTCTTAAATACCAAGAATCATGTTATCTCAAAAGAAGAAATCTCTGTAGGCAGCCTGAGCGCCTCTATTGTTCATCCGCGTGAAATTTTCAATATCCCCCTGCGCAAAAGTGCCGCTTCTGTGATCCTTTTTCATAATCATCCCAGCGGCGACCCCTCGCCAAGCCAGGAAGATCTTGAAGTCACCAGGCGTCTTGTCGATGCGGGCAATATCTTGGGGGTAAAAGTCCGGGATCATATTATTATCGGGGATGGCTGCTTCTTCAGCTTCAGGGAAAAAGGTCTTCTTTAGGGGGGACTTATCAAAACAGGTATTATATGGTATCATATGTTTCAGTGAAAATATTGTGTAGTTTTTTTGCCAGGGGTT
>PWSG01000158.1 GCA_003564055.1 Syntrophomonadaceae bacterium | reverse complement strand
GTAACTACTTCAGAGTGACTGCCCGGTTTAAGATCTTTAGTTACTGCAAGATCAATTGGCAAAACCAGGGTGCAGCTGCTGTTTTTGCTTTCTTTTAATAAAACAGCGGCTTCTTTAACCTGGTCTTTTTCATAGAAAGAAGCACCAGGGTCATGGCCTTCAGCGGCTAAAAAAGTGTTGGCCATTCCGCCCCCGATCAAAAGAGTGTCAGCCAGGTTCAAAAACCTTTTTATTACATTAATTTTATCGGAAACCTTCGCTCCACCAAGAACAGCAGTCATGGGACGGCTTGGGTTTTCCAGGCAGCTTGAAAGCGCTTCGATTTCCTTTTTCATCAGCAAACCCGCTAAGGCCGGAATATAAGCGGCCACCCCTACCGTCGATGCATGAGCCCGGTGAGCGGTACCGAATGCATCGTTGACAAAAAGGTCAAACGGTTCGGCAAGCAGCCGGGCAAAAGAAGGATCATTTTCCTCCTCGCCCTTATCAAAACGCAGGTTCTCCAGAAGCAGGAGTTCACCTTCTTTCAGCTTGCTTACCGCTTCATTTACCTCCGGCCCGGCAGAAACAGCAAGTTTATAAACCTGCTTACCAAGTATATCGGACAACCTTGCGGCAACCGGATCCATTATTAAGCCCGGACTGTATTCGCCTTTCGGGCGCCCCAGGTGTGAAGCAAGGGCAATCTTCGCCCCGTTTGATAGAAGCATTTCTATTGTGGGAAGCGCGGCCCTGATCCTGCTGTCATCACGTACTCTGTCCCCGTCCAGGGGGACATTAAAATCAACTCTCAGTAAAATTTTCTTTCCGCTCACATCAACATCCTTAATACTTTTCTTTTCAAGCAATACACTTCACCACCTGAGAACTTAAGATTTACGACGTTTATAAGATGCAGGAATAGAAATTTCTTCCCTGTACTTGGCAACAGTCCGCCTTGATATATCGATATCCCGATCTTTTAAAAGTTCAGCCAGGCGCTGGTCACTGAGCGGCCTGGCCGGATCTTCCGCCTTTACCAGTTCCTTGATGTAAGTTTTTATACTGTGTGAAGAATAATCAGTCCCTCCAAGACCGGTCAGGCCGCTGGAAAAGAAAAACTTCAGGGAGAAGAGGCCGCGTGGAGTTTGAATATACTTATTTGCGGTAGCCCTGCTAACGGTTGATTCATGCACACCCACATTCAAGGCAACGTCTTTTAAAGTAAGCGGTCTGAGCTTTTTTATGCCTTCATCGAGAAAAGCTTTTTGAATGTCTACAATTTGCTGGGAAACTCTATGCAGGGTTAAGCGCCTTTGCTCTATGCTGCGGATCAGCGAGAATGCTTTTTCAACCTTATTTTTGACAAAGGAGGCCACCTGTTCATCTTGCGGGCTGTTTTTTAGCATTTGCTGGTAAAAAGGGCTGATCATCAATTGGGGAATGCTGTTATCGTTACCCATGATCACATACTTATTATCAACTTTTTCGACGACAACATCAGGTATTATGTAACGGGTTTCATCACCTTCACCGAATACAGAACCGGGCTTGGGATTCAGGGTGCGTATATATTCAACAGCCTGCTGCGCTTCTTTTTCCCCGCACTGGAGACGGGAAGCGATATAAGCGAAGCGGCCGTCAGCTGCGGCAGGAAGATATTTCTTAACTATAGCAAGCGAAAGTGGTGGCGGAGAGCCAACTCTCTTAAGCTGCAGCATAAGACATTCCTGCAGGTTGCGGCAGCCAATGCCGGCAGGCTCAAGTTTTTGGACAATCTGGAGCCCCGCTTCAAGCTCCTTTTCATTTACACCAAGTGCGGACGTCAGATCCTCGAGTTCTCCCTGCAGGTATCCGTTTTGATCAAGGTTTCCAACCAGGTAAGCAGCAATGCTATACTGACGCTTGCCAAGCGACAGCATACGAAGTTGACCCAGTAAATCTTCAACCATTGTGCCTTCTTTCCTGGCATAATTTTCTATGGCAGACTGGTATTCAGAGCGATCCGAAGGTTTACCGGGCGAATTCAGCGCTGTATCGAGATCCATGTCGCGAAAATATTCTTCCCACGGAAATTCATCATCGCCCGAAAGCTCTTCTTCTGTTTCCGAAACTGGCTCAGGTTCTTCAGCTTTTTCAGGTTCTTTAGGTTCCACTACTTCAAGAGCAGGATTATTGAGCAGAGCTTCCTGGATATGATCCTGAAGTTCCAGGGCAGAATACTGCAGCAGGGTTATAGCCAGCTTAAGCTCGGGAGTCATGATCAGCTTTTGGGTTTGCTCCAGCTTTAAATTGTAATCGAGCTTCACATTATCTCCCCCTTTTTAAAAAGACAACAAAAAAGCAGCTCTATGTCATATTTCGCTGCTGCTTCTCTAATTCCTGCTATATAAAGACTTAAATGGCATGATCTTTGCTAGTGGTGTTGAACTGCAGTTTTATTGAGGAGCTTTTCCAGCTGCTTAAAACGGTTGCTCATACCCGGTTTACTTACCGGCGGTTCTAGCATTTGACCCAGCTCTTTTAAGGAAGCTTCAGGGAAACTTTGCCTGAGATATGCCGCTTCCCTCAAAGCAGGGGTCAGGTTATCCAGGCCAATCAGCCGGTCAATTTGATCAATTACTTCAAGCTGCTGCTGGGCTGAAGCCACTACTTTTTCAAGGTTAGCGGTTTCACAGTTAACCAGGCGATTCACCCGGTTTCGCATACTATTTACAACCCGCATGCTCTCCAGCTGCAGCAGTGTGCTGCCTGCACCAATTATACGCAGGTAATCAGCCATAGCCTCTGCATTTTTAAAGTAGATAAACACGCTGCCATTCCTTTTTCTAAGCAGGGGTTCTAAGCTATAAGACTGTAAAATTTTTTTATATACCTGGGCATCATCAAAGCTGCTGCAGTTTAGCTCGAGATGATAACCGGAACGACGAGATATACTTATACTCCCCCCGGCCAAAAAAGCGCCCCGTAAAAATGCTCTCCGGCAGCATTTTCTTCTCGGGACAGCAGTAAATATACGGGGCAGGGTCAGGTGCCGCCCCGCTTCTTTCATGTCAAGAAAAATTAACAAAGCATCGACCTGGTCAAAGCCATAAATACGAACTAAAAACTGATTCTTACGCAGCCTCTTTTCCTGCTGCCTGAGAATAATAGGCGAAGCTATGCCTGCCAGCCGAAGCAGGTTAAAAAGCCTGCGGGCAACAGCATAATCATCAACAACAATACTGAGAATATGCGTGTTATGGCGAATAGTATAGTAACCGTTTCTGAGCATAAGAGCTTTTAATTCCCAGGAGCTGCAGCAGGTAAGTGTTTCTTCAGACCTGGCCAGCTCTTGTTTTACCTGCCTGGTTAAAGACAAACTTCACATCTCCTTCGGTCAGTTTTTATAAATATCCCTGTGTTCAACGTTTAAGCTGAAACGTGACCCCAGGGCCTGCCCCAGGTCGTCCGCGATAACAACAGAACGGTGTTTGCCTCCTGTGCAGCCCACGGTTACCACCAGGCTCGTTTTGCCTTCCTTCACATAAAATGGTATCGAAAATTCCAGCAGGTCTTTGACCTTCGCAAAATAGCTGGCGGTTTCCCCCCAGCGCCAGAGATATTCTTTTACCTGGTCATCTTCACCGGTTAAGGATTTTATTTGATCAACATAATGAGGGTTAGGTAAGAAGCGCACATCAAAAACCAGGTCAGCATCGGGAGGCAGGCCGTATTTAAAACCAAAAGACACAATGCGGATCTGCATATTCTTCTCCCGCTGTTCGGGTTCGTATAGTTCCACGATCCTGGCTTTTAACTCCCAGGGTTTAAGTAATGAAGTATCGATTTCCCGGCTGGCCTTGCCTCTTATAGCGCTCAAAGCTTCACGCTCTTTTTTTATCGCTTCCGGTAAACTCATATTACCCAGGGGGTGGCGGCGGCGCGTTTCTTTAAAACGCCTGATTAGAACCTGCTCATCAGCCACAAGAAAAAGGATCTCATAGTCTGCTTTACACTTTTCCAATTCCTGCAGGGCTTCAAAAAGATCTTCAAAAAATGCCGCTCCGCGCATGTCACAAACCAGGGCCACTTTTTTGTTTTCGGATTGAAGAAAAAGATCGGCAAATTTGGGAATAAGGGTGGGCGGCATATTATCTACACAGTAATAGCCAAGATCTTCAAAACAGTTCAGGGCATGACTTTTACCTGCTCCGGACAACCCTGTAATTAGTACTACGCGCATAGCCCCTTCATCACTCATCTCAGCATACCCCCGTTTAACTGTTTTTATTCCGGATAGGCGGACATATCAAGGACATGTTTTTCAATCACTTCCGCCACGCCATCTTCACTATTTGAAGCAGTAACCAGGTCGGCTGCCTGCAGCACTGCCGGACGGGCGTTAGCCACAGCTACCCCAAGGCCGGCATATTTAATCATGTCTAAATCGTTGTGCCCATCCCCAAAAGCAATAATTTCTTCCCTTTTAACATCGGTCTGCTCCGCAAACCAGCGCAGAGTCTGGCCTTTTGTTGCTTTACGATCAGTAATCTCAAGAAAGTATGGGCGTGACTGGAGAATTGAAAGCTTTTCGCCAAAGCTATCTTTTAAGCCTGCTTCAATAGCGTCAATATTTCCATCCCAGCATATAATACTAATTTTCGTTGGGTTTGCCCCGTTGCCAGCTAAAAAAGAGCTCAATTTACCAACCGGCTGCAGTTCAACCCTGGTCAGGGCCTGGTAGTACTGGGAATATTGGTTCTCTTCACTGATAAAGAGGTTGTCATTAATAAAAACACTGACATGTGAACCTCTGCGTTCGGCTTCCTCCGAAACGGCAATCGCCAACTCGTTATTAAGAGGCTGATGATAGAGGATATCCCTGCTTTTCGATTTTTTTATCATAGCCCCGTGATAATTTATAAGGGGGCAGTCGCCGTCCAATTCCAGTTCATCCAGGTAAGCAACGCTGGTTTTAAACATCCGTCCGGTAGCAATAATAAATCGAACCCCTATGCTGACAGCTTTAAAGATTGCTTCCTTGTTCCGTCTGGAAATTTTTGAGTTTTCATCAAGTAAAGTATCATCCAGGTCCGCAGCAATGAGGCGGAAACGCATCAAGCAACACCTCGTCATTTTTATTTTTATATGTACAGTATAGCATAAACAGCGTCAGCATTTCAGAAGCCGTGACGTAAAGGTTCAAAGATAAAAGGTGCAGGTTGCCATTAAAAAGGAACGCCAGGGAAAAGCAATATCACGGCCCGTTTTTGCCTTCTTTCCGTTAGCGTCAAGCGTATTTTTAAACTGCAAAACTATAATATTTAAAAAGCAGCTGTTACCAGGCAGGTTTAAAAGAATAGTATATTTGACTTTAGAAGATTACTGGTTGCGAAGATGCCTGTATACTGTGACGGCAAGGGAACGGTTTATAGCAGGAACCTCTTCAAGCTGATCAACTGTAGCTTTCATAATATTCTCGGCGCTGCCAAAGTGATTAAAAAGAGCAGTTCTTCGCTTTGAACCGATGCCCGGGATATCTTCAAGCAGGGAATGAATGCTGCTGCGCCTGCGGCGTCGGCGATGCCCGCTAACGGCAAAACGATGGACTTCATCCCTGATACGCTGGAGGAGGTGAAGCAAAGCATTATTTGCTGCCAGGCGTACTGGCTGGGATGATTGTGTTAAAAACAGTTGATCCGGGTTTTTAGCCAGGGCAACCAGCGGCACTTCTTCAAGTGGTGTTCCATGGAGGGTTTCAACTGCTGCATTTAGCTGACCCCTGCCGCCGTCAATAAGGATTAGATCGGGTGTGCCCCAGTCGTTACGATTAGCTCTTCTTTGCAATGTTTCATTTAGCGCGGCATAATCGTCTCCCCCCGAAGCCTGCCTTATATTAAAAACCCTGTAGTCGTCTTTGCAGGGTTCGCCATTTCTGTACACTACCATTGCTCCTACTGTTTCTTCACCACTAAGATGAGAAATATCATAACCTTCTATTACTTCAGGTGGTGCTTCCAATCCCATTAAGCGGGCTAACTCCTTAAGCGGCTCTTCTGTTCTCAGCCTGCGCTGCTCTTCTTCTTCCTGCAAGCGGAGAAGACAATTGCGCCCGGCAAGGTCGACCATTTTTTTTAGCGAACCCCGCTTTGGATAACGCAGCTTAATCTTCCGGTCTGCTTTAACTTTAAGCCATTTCAAGAGAAGCTCTTCATCGGCAGGCTGTTCGGAAACCAATATTTCGAGGGGAAAATCTTCTTCACGATTATAATAGTTTTTGATAAATGAAGCCATAACCTCTTCGTTTTCAACATCTTCTGTTCCACTGAGGGGAAAATGATCCTGCCTGAGCAGCTTGCCACCCCTGATCTGAAAAAGGTGCATTGCAGTAAAAATACCATGCCTGGCCAAAGAGAGAATATCGCGATCAATGCTGTTTTCTATGGAAAGCATTTTTTGCTGCTGGCCTGCTACCCGCTGCAGAGAAAAAAGGCGATCGCGGATAACCGCTGCAGCTTCAAAACACTGATCTGCAGAAGCCTCCTCCATTTGCCGTTTCAGCCTGTCTTCAAGTTCACTGTATCGCCCCTGTAAAAATAAAACAACCTGTTTGACCATTTTATCGTAATGAGCAGGCGAAACAGCTTCCATACCGCGGCAGGGCGCAAGGCAGCGCTTCATCTGATGATTCAGGCAGGGGCGATCTCGGGCAGGTTCGCCGTCAAGCGGCTGCCGGCAGCGGCGCAGCGGAATTATTGAGTTGAGCAGGTGCATTGTTTCCCGCACAGCCCTGACATCGGTATACGGTCCAAAACTGCGCTCTTTTCTGCCCGGCGCGGGGCGGTAACGGCCGCGGCGGCTCCCTCTCTGGGAAAGACGCATCAATTCGAGGCGCGGATACATATCGGCAGTCAGGATCAGGTAGGGAAAATCCTTATCATCTTTAAGATTAACGTTAAAACGGGGCCGATACTCCTTGATCAGGTTGCACTCAAGAATTAAGGCCTCTACTTCTGTATCGGTTACAACATAATCCATGTCATAAAGCTTTTTCTGAAGCGACCTGAGACGAGGCGACCCCATAACATTTTCAGCAAGATAAGAACGCACCCGCTGGCGCAGCGACATTGCCTTGCCTACATAAATAACCCTGTTTTTTTCATCTTTTAGTAAATAGACGCCGGGTTGATCAGGCAAGAGACCAACTTTTTCTTTCAGCATTTCAATCATAACAGGACCTCACAAATTGCAATTTGCTGCTATTTTTTCAATACTACCCTGCTTAATAATGTATGATGTATGTGCTAATCTTCAATTTAAGTTTTTTCCTCAACTCTGGCTGCCGTCTTCCGGTTCTTTTTCGGGGGCAATATTCCTTTCAACCACTGGCCGGTATATGATTTGGCACAGAGGGCAACTTCTTCAGGCGTGCCGGCAGCCACAACTCTGCCTCCACCGTCACCGCCTTCGGGACCAAGGTCCACCAGGTAATCTGCCCTTTTAAGAACCTCCATATTGTGCTCAATCACTACTACAGTATTTCCGCTTTCAACCAGGCGCTCTAGGATAATAAGCAGTTTGCTGATATCATCAAGGTGTAAGCCTGTAGTCGGCTCATCAAGAATGTAAAGGCTGCGCCCGTTGCTGCGCCGTGATAGTTCCGTGGCCAGCTTGACTCTCTGTGCTTCGCCCCCGGAAAGGGTCGTCGCCGGTTGGCCAAGGTGTATATAACCCAGCCCAACATCAAAAAGCAGCTGCAGCTTGCGCTGGATCCTGGGGATAGCCGAGAAAAAATCAAGAGCTTCTTCAACAGTCATGGCCAGCACATCAGCGATATTTTTTTCCTTGTAGCGCACTTCAAGGGTTTCCCGGTTGTAACGTTTTCCACGGCATACTTCGCAGGGCACGTATACATCCGGCAGAAAGTGCATTTCAATTCTTAAAATACCGTCGCCACGGCAGGCTTCACAGCGCCCGCCTTTAACGTTGAAGCTGAAACGTCCGGGCCGGTAGCCACGCCTTCGCGATTCATTAGTTTTAGAAAATATTTCACGAATACCATCAAAAAGACCGGTATAGGTGGCCGGGTTGGAACGCGGTGTTCTTCCGATCGGCGACTGGTCAATGACAATAACCTTGTCAAGGTGCTCGACACCTTCAATACTGTTGTGATCGCCTGCCTGCTCACGGGAGCGGTGCAGTTTGCGGGACAGGCTGCGGGCTAAAATTTCATTAACCAAAGTGCTTTTTCCGGACCCTGATACTCCGGCAACACAGACAAACAAACCAAGCGGGATGCCAACATCAATGTCCTGCAGATTATGTTCACGGGCCCCGCGAATATAGATCCACCTGTCATTAGAAGGACGCCTCTTCTCTGGCACGGCAACTTCTCTTCTCCCGGCCAGGTAATCACCGGTTATGGAAGCTTTTTCTGCCATAATATTATCTGCCGTTCCCTCGGCGACAATCCATCCACCGCCTGCTCCGGCCCCCGGGCCAATATCTACCAGGTGATCTGCACTGCGGATAGTCTCTTCATCGTGTTCGACCACCAGGACAGTATTGCCAAGATCGCGCAGCGCTTTCAGTGTGGTAATCAGGCGGGCATTGTCCCGCTGATGCAGTCCGATGCTTGGTTCATCGAGGATATAGATTACACCTGTCAGGCCGGAGCCAATCTGGGTAGCCAGCCTGATCCGCTGCGCTTCACCGCCGGAAAGGGTGGCCGCAGCACGGTCAAGGTTCAGATATTGCAGTCCCACATTTCGCAAAAACTGCAATCTTTCTCCTATTTCTTTTAATACCTGCCTGCCAATATGCTGTTCCCGCTCTGAAAGCCGCAGCTTTTCAAAGAAAGCTGCCGCCTGCTCCACTGTCAGATTTGAAATTTCAGCTATATTGAAGCCGCCGAGCAAAACAGCGAGGCTGGCAGGTTTAAGGCGGCTTCCCCTGCATGTCGGGCAGGGTCTGACCTGCATATAACGTTCCATTTCAGCGCGCATTTCATCAGATGCAGTCGATGCATAACGCCTCTCCAGCAGTTTTAGCACCCCGGGAAAAACTTTTTTATAGGAACGAACCCTTTTGAACATATTCACATAGCGAAAACTTATCTTCCCTGGTGAACCGTATAAAACTTTTCGCTGCGCTTCTGGCGGCAGGTCACGGAAAGGGGTGTTAAGATCTATCCCCCATTCTTGTGCCGCAGCCTCCAGGAACTGCTGGTAGTAAGTCTGACCCGACCAGGGGTGTATTGCGCCTTCACGGATGTTGAGTTCAGGGCAAGGAATAACCAGGTCTGCAGAAAATTCAGCCCTGGTTCCCAGACCGCTGCAGTCAGGGCAGGCTCCGTACGGACTGTTAAAAGAAAAAATACGTGGACTGATCTCTTCAAAGCTAAAACCACACTCGGCACAGGCAAAGTTTTCACTGAAAAGCTGTTCCGAACCGCCCACTTCCTCAATTAAAACCAGACCTTCACTTAATTTCAGGGCTGTTTCCAGGGAATCAGCAAGACGGGCCTGAACCCCTTCGCGGATAATAAGACGATCGACGACAACCTCAATGTTATGTTTCTTGTTCTTGTCCAGAGTAATTTCTTCCTCAAGATCGCGCACCTCTCCGTCAACTCTTATCCGGACATAACCTTTGCGCCTCATGTCCTCAAAAAGCTTCGAATATTCTCCTTTCCGGCTGCGTACCAGGGGAGCGAGAACCTGGATCCTGGTTTCTTCCGGAAGGGCCGCAATCTGGTCAACCATCTGCTGAACAGTTTGCTGGCTGATCTCTTTTTGACAGGTCGGGCAGTGCGGATTGCCGATGCGGGCAAACAGCAGGCGGACATAGTCATATATTTCTGTCACAGTGCCAACCGTTGAGCGGGGATTGCGGGATGCAGTTTTTTGATCAATCGATATCGCCGGTGAAAGTCCCTCGATCTGATCGAGATCCGGCTTGTCCATCTGACCCAGAAACTGGCGGGCATATGCTGAAAGTGATTCGACATAACGACGCTGACCTTCAGCATAGATCGTATCAAAGGCCAGGGAAGATTTACCCGAACCGCTTAAACCTGTAAAAACAATTAGTTTGTTACGGGGCAGGGCTAAATTTATATTTTTTAAATTATGTTCTCTTGCCCCGCGGATTTTTATTTCTCCAGCAGACAAGCTGTTCACTCCTCGTTATTATCTAAATCTGCGGTTTTTCGCATTGATAATTATTTATTGCTTTTCCAGTTCAAATATCATATCACGCAGCTCAGCTGCTTTTTCAAATTCAAGATTCCTTGATGCCGCTTTCATTTCTTTGCCCAGTTTTTTGATCATTTTTTGGCGTGTACCTGCATCCATTTTCTTTAAATCTTCGTCGAAATAGCGCTCTTCTTCTTCCGCCGCCACTGTAGCTCCAATCAGGGCCCGGACGGGCTTGACTATAGTCGCCGGGGTAATCCCATGGCGCTCGTTAAATTCGATCTGCCTGTGGCGGCGGCGCTCGGTTTCGTCTATGGCGCTGCGCATAGAAGGAGTAACTCCTTCTGCATACATAATTACCCTGCCCTCAATATTCCTGGCTGTTCTTCCGATAGTCTGAATCAGTGAACGCTCAGAACGCAAAAACCCTTCCTTATCGGCATCAAGAATAGCAACCAGGGTTACTTCCGGAAGGTCAAGACCTTCCCGCAGCAGGTTTATGCCAACTAAAACGTCAAACTCGCCCAGCCGCAGGCCCCTGATAATAGACATTCTTTCCAGGGCATCGATATCTGAGTGCATATATCTAACTTTTAAACCCATATTTCGATAATACTCGGTTAAGTCTTCCGCCATGCGCTTGGTCATGGTTGTAACCAGGACTCTCTGGTTGGCTTCGGCCCTGGTTCTGATTTCACCGTAGAGATTGTCGACCTGGCCTTCAGCCGGCCTTACCTCTACCTGCGGGTCTATCAGACCTGTCGGACGGATGATCTGCTCGACGATAGCATCACTGTGTTCCAGCTCCCATGGCCCCGGGGTAGCTGAAACCAAAATAACCTGATTGACCAGCTCTTCAAATTCCTCAAAGCGCAGGGGCCGGTTATCAAGAGCCGAAGGCAGCCTGAATCCGTATTCCACCAGCGTATTTTTTCGCGAAAAGTCGCCACGGTACATACCGTTAATCTGCGGTATGGTAATATGCGATTCGTCTATTACCACCAGCCTATCCTCAGGAAAATAGTCCAGCAGGGTAGCCGGACGGCTGCCTGCAGGGCGCCCGTCCAAGTGGCGGGAATAATTTTCTATGCCGCTGCAAAAACCCATTTCCTGCATCATTTCGAGGTCAAAATTTACCCGCTGCTCCAGGCGCTGGGCTTCAAGCAGTTTATCTTCTTTCCGAAAGCGGATCAACTGCTCCTGCAGTTCTGCCTCTATATCAGATATAGCCCTTCGCAGCTGGTCGGGCGCTGTTACATAATGGGTTGCCGGAAAAATTGCCGCATGGGCTCGATCACCGATTACTTTGCCGCTGACAAGGTCAACTTCCCGCAGCCGTTCAATCTCATCACCAAATAACTCCACCCGCAGGGCAGCTTCGGAAAAAGAAGCCGGTATGATTTCTAACACATCGCCCCTGACCCTAAACGTACCCCGGTGAAAATCAATTTCGTTCCGCTGGTAGTGAATATCGACAAGGCGGCTTATTATTTCATCACGGCCCATTTTAGCTCCCCGGCGCAATGAAAGCACCTGCTCCATGTATTCCCGCGGAGAACCGAGACCGTAAATACATGAAACCGATGAAACGATAATAACATCCCTGCGTTCCAGAACAGCGCTGGTCGCCGAGTGACGCAGTTTATCAATTTCATCATTAATCGAAGAATCTTTCTCGATATAAGTATCGCTGCCGGGCAGGTATGCCTCGGGCTGGTAATAATCGTAGTAGCTGATAAAATATTCCACCGCATTACCGGGAAACAGTTCCTTAAATTCACTGCATAACTGTGCGGCTAGGATCTTATTAGGTGCCATTACCAGGGTCGGCCGCTTAACCTTTTCAATAACGTTAGCAATAGTATATGTTTTGCCGGATCCTGTTACCCCCAGCAGCGTCTGGTAAGGGCAGCCCCGGCGCAGTCCATGCACCAGGGCTTTTATAGCTTCCGGTTGGTCGCCGGAAGGTTGAAAACCTGCTTTAACCATCAAACCGCCGGTGTTGGCATCGGTCACGGCAGCACCCCGCTTAACTTTTGTCTCGTAAACATTATTTATTATAACATAATCAGAAAAGAAGTCCTGCCTCTGAGGCGATCATAATAAGCCCGACAGCAATGAATAAAAGGGCGGAAAAGATTCTCACGTAACGGGGGTTTACCCTGGTAATAAAACGGCTTCCCAGGTAAACAGCGAGAAGATGGTTGGCAAACATCGCTAACATTGCACCGGCAAAAACAGCGAGGGGATAACCAAAACTTGCTGCGAGAAATAATGCTGCCAGCTGAGTTTTATCTCCCAGTTCGGCCAGAAATATTATGCCCAGGGTTTGGAAAAACCCTGTTTTGCCTATGTTTTCTGCACCCTGATCACGGCCATAGAAATATGTATAAAACCCGACTGCAATGAAGAATAAACCTGAACCGACTGCAACAAGCACATGGGGAATAGCGTCAGCAATATAGCTGCCTACCCCGACAGCCAGGCCAAAAAGAACCGCCATAGCAGCCATTGCCCCGGCGAGAACCTGCAGGGGAGGATAACGGCAGGCCATGGCCAGACAGACAAGCTGCGATTTATCACCAAACTCGGCTACAAATACAGTCAGAAAAGCTGCAGTTGCCGCTGCCAGCAATTGGAACACCACCTGGGCTGAGAACATAAATTCACAAAACAGGAGTTAAAAAATAAATTAAAGCTTGTTTTTTCTTTTCCCGCATCCTGCTTATTAATTGCCCGGAATTCATACTGCGAGCAATAAGTGCAAAGCCGTTTTTTTATCAGGGATTATTAGCCGGCTCAAAACGTTGGCTCAGGCCATGATTATTTAATATACAAATTAACCGCTAAAAATTCTTTTTGCTATTTACAAGGTTAGCAGCCTTTTCTTTAAGCCGCGTAAATATTCCCAGCGGATTTGGCTTGCGGACCTCCAGGTAAACAGGGGAATCCGGCGCAGGTACGGGAATTAAGCCCAGCCTGGCACTGCGATGCAGCATTGAAACTGAATCATGCGCTTTTATACCGGATTGCAATGAACCTTTTTTTTCTGCTGCGGCCGGTGTGCTTTTTTTAAGGATTTTTGAAAAAGTTTCGCCATCCCGAGTTCCTTCAACCAGGACCATGAAATAGCTCTCTTCGATTTTTTGAATCAGTTCATAATTACTGGCAACATCTGCCCCGTTGATCCTTAAAATTACATCTTCCCCGAGCAATCCAGCGCTTTCCGCAGGTGAATCCTGAAGAACCATCATTAAAGGGACCCCCGATTCAGGCATCTGAAAGCGGGGTGGACGTAAATCTTCTTCCTTCTTTCCAAAAAGAATCAGCAGTTCGTGACCCAGGGGAGCAAACAGTACTGCCGGCAAAACCAACCAGGATAAATATTCCGACCCTACAGCGATAATTAAAAGAATAGCGCTGTAGATGGCCAGCCACTTTGCTGAAAAAACAGTTCTTTCACGCGGTGTCGATGCCAGGGCCATGTCCGCATAACCAAGGCCGGCTGCTACTGGAATAACCATGTACTGCAAGCCCTGGTTCTCTCCGGGCTGCAGGGTTGACTCGAGAATGGGCCACCAATCAGGCATACTTACTCCGGCAATATCAGTCTGGGCTACCACTGTAACAAGAAGCGCTACAATCGGCAAAGGCCAGAATCGCTGCAGGGTAAAAGCACCGACAACTTTGCCATCACCTTTTTTTAAATAAATCGGACTGCTGCCCCAATGTCCACCGACATATATTAAAAGTGCTTCGGCCAGGTGGAGTAAGCCGATTAAAACCAGAAGAGCTGGAATGTGTATTCTTAAAAGTGATTCCACAACAACATTTTCAGCAAAAAAAGGAAATAAAGGAAGCAGGATATAGCGGGTTAATAAAACCATGACGGCAACAATCCCGCCTGCATAAGAAAAACAAAGATAGCGTGGATTAACCAAAAGCAGCAGCAATGCTACCGGCCAGATAAAATAAAGACCAATTTGTTCCAGGGACAGCCCCATAAATATTAATATGGCACTGGCCATAAAGCCGCCCAGTGCGCCCAGCGCTACAGAAAACAACATCTGTCGGCCCACATTGTTAATAGCGCGGCCAAAAAGTTTCTCTTCCGTGGAAACCAGGCGCCTGTATTGCATATAGACAAGAAAAAGCACAATCCAGAATATTGGCATAAACAGGGCAACCATGAAAGTGGTTATAAAGATTTGACCTATTTCAAAGAATGGCTGCATTGATCAGTCTAATCCTCCGGTAATATTTAAAAGTCCGGGTTTTTTAATCGCCTCTATTGCAAAGTTAAGCTGTTCATCATTTTCACGCGCTGCAATATCAAGCGCATCGCGCAGTTCAACCCATGTTTTGTCATCAAACTTCCCGCTCAACTCCAGTCCGCCCCTGTCCTGAAAATTTCTCAGTGCCAGGAATGTCTGCCTGTCAAAGAAACCGGTAGCCTCAACTCTTAAACCCAGCTGTTCCAACATGAGCTGCAGCATTTCCACATCGGGCCCGTAATCTCCTTCTTCAAGACTGCCAGGATGGAAATAACGATAATAGCGCAGTACTTCAGGCATATCAACTTCAAAGTCAGGTTCAATACCGTATTTATCGATATCGTGCCCTGAAGGTGTAAAATACTTTGCAACGGTTAAAAGTATTGCGTTGCCCCCGTCAAGGTACTCAAGCTGCTGGACAGAAGCCTTGCCATAGGTTTTTTGACCAACCAGGGCAGCCGCGCCGCGGTCCTGCAGGGCACCTGCTAAAAGCTCAGAAGCGCTTGCAGAGTCCTCGTTAATCAGCACCACTATCGGGTAAGGCCTTGCAGCGGCAGTTGACTGATAAATCCTTTTCACTTCATCATTCCGCCCAACCAGCCTGACAATTTCTCCTTCTGGAACAAGTTTTTCGCCTATTTTCACAGCCGGCTCAACAAGCCCTCCGGGATTGTTGCGCAGGTCTAAGATCAACCCGGAAAAAATGCCGCTTTGCTCCATTTCCCTGAAGACATTATTAAACTCGTCTGCGGTATTGCTGTCGAAGCTGCTAATTTCAATATATCCAAGACCGTCATCAAGCATCTCTCCATGCACAGTAGAGACCTGAATCTGAGCCCGTCCGACAATAACGTCAATCGGTTCGTCCGCTCCCGGCCTTTTAATTAAAACATCAACTTTTGTATCAGGGGGACCTCTTAACAGTTCGACGGCCCGGTTCAATCCTTTGCCGGTAAGCTCATGGCCATCAGCCTCTAAAATGCGATCTCCTGGTCTTAGCCCGCTTTTTTCAGCCGGAGAATCGGAAAAGGTTTCAAACACAACAATATACCCATTTGTTTCTATGACACGCACGCCAATTCCGGCATAAGAACCCCTTGTATCTGATAAAAATTCTTCCAACTGATCAGGATCATAAAAACGCATATGCGGATCGCCGACATTTTCAATCATGCCCCGCACAGCACCTTCGATCAGCTCTTCAGTATCTATGGGATAATAATAACTCCTCGTAACCGACTCAATAGCATCCCATAATAAGGCAGCATCGTTTTGCTTCGAATCATTATTATTTCGCGGTTCATATTTGATTACGGTAGTTGGCTCTTCATTAGTTTTCGCCTGCTCAGAATGACCTCCGAAGAAATAATAGTTAGCCAGGTTAGTGCCAACAAGAAGAATGGCAAAAATAACCAGGCCGATAAATATCGTTTTCCGATTGGTTTTTTCCATAACTTTCAACTCCTGTCTTGCCGGTAAAAATCATAACTAAAGGCCCTTTATATGGAGCCTGATTATAATAATAACATAAATTTTCTTTGCTGTATTCAGCGTAAGGCTAATAAACCAGTCTGTCTAAACTATTTAAAGGTGAAAAGAGCGCAGAATAGGGGTGGCTGCTTCTTTAAAGGGCTTAAAACTTTAATTTAAACTATTTGAAACTTCCGCTCCCTGAAAAACGAACAGGGAGCGGAAGATTTAAGAAATCTGTTGACCCAATATAAGGCCATTTTCTAAATGACAAAAGCTAGAAATAATACATTGGATTATGCCGATAATCCTTATTGCCGCTTGGATAATTTCGGACAGCAGGCTTGCTAAACTCACGCACTTCAAAGTGCAGGTGCACTCCTGTGCTGTAACCGGTAGTCCCGGCGCGAGCAATGCGCTGTCCCCTGCTCACAACTTCACCTTTCTGCACTAGCAGGCTGCTCATATGGCCATAAAGGGTAACAGTTCCACCGCCGTGATCAATCATGATGCAGTTGCCATAACCACCATTCCAGCCGGAATAAATAACCTTGCCCTCGGCAGCAGCGATAATGTAGTTTGCCGCCCCATGATGAGGGGCAATATCAACTCCACCGTGCCAGGCCTGGGCACCGCTGAAGGGATCTCTTCGCCAACCGTATCCAGAGCTGATCCAGGTTGGGGGTTCTATTGGCCAGAGCAGTTCACCTTCAATTCCTGAAAACTGGCTCTGTGCTTCGGCAATTAACTCCTGGATAAGGGAATCAAGCCGCTGAGACTCATCCTCAAGATCCCGGATTGCCTTCAGGTTTAAATCTATTTCCCCCTGCAGCTCAGCCAGCAGATCCTTGCGCTCAAGCACAGCCTGGTCCATCCTGGCTTCATTTGCAGCAACCTGGTCGCGCATGTTCTCCAGGTTTGCCTTGTTATTTTCCAATTCATCTTTCCGGGCTTCAATCAGATCTCTTTCTTCCTGGATCTCTTCAATGAGGGTTAAATCATTTGAGGCAATAATACTCAGACTGTGTAGTCGGGTCAAAAAATCTGAAAAACTATTTGATTCGAAGAGAACTTCAAGATAAGAAACTACACCGTGCTGCTGGATAGCCCGCAGGCGCAGCTTTAAAAGATCTTCCCGGTAACTTAGACGCTATTCGGCATCTTCAAGTTCGGCTTCGGCATCACTGATCTCTGCTTCTAAAAGTTTAATTTCATCATTCAAGCGTTCCTGTTCCCAGCGCAGCTCCTGGATCTCGTTTTCAAGCAGCCTCATTTCCTCTTTTAAAGCAGCTTCACGGTTCAAACGCTGTTCAAGAGCGCTCTTTTCATCTCGCCGTCTCTTTTCAACTTCTTCAAGTTCCTGCTGTTTTTCTTCAATTTCATCGGTAGTAATAGCCAATACAGGCATAAGAGGATTAGAAACTATAAAAAGCAGCAGGAGCAGGACAATTAACCAGGTACTACCCCTAGAAAACATAATTTTTTCCTCCCTGAATGTAGTCATTTCTCTCTATACCCTAAGAAAACGGCCCATCGAAAATATACTGCCCAGAATACCAAGCCCTGTACCCAGGGGTACAAGATATGTTGCCAGTTCAACTATAACTAACTGGGCAGGAAGCAGGTTAAGAAAAGCCAGGTTATTTGCGCTTACCCATTCAACAGAAAACTGGTAAAGATAAAAGAGCCCAGCCAGGGGCAAAACTGCGCCGACAAACCCCATGAGAAAGCCTTCAAGAATAAACGGCCAGCGGATAAACCAGTTTGTTGCCCCTACATATTTCATTATCGATATTTCCCGTTTACGCATCATTACAGTAAGTTTAATCGTGTGTGAGATTAAAAATACTGCTGTAATCGAAAGACCGGCCATTAAAGCCAGGCCAACCATTTGAACAACACCAGTTACCGCAAAAAGGCTTTCTACGTAACTCTGCCCGTAAAAGACGTTAGAAACACCAGGATAAGTTTTAAATTCTTCGGCCAGGACTGCAACCGATTCAGGAACTACTGTCTTAATTTCATACGAAGCAAGCAGGGGATTATCAAGCTCCGTATCGTAACCCTCCAGCATGCCGCCCAACTGACGATGCAGACGGGCCATGTGTTCTTCACTGGAAACGTAAGTTACGGTTTCTATGCCGCTGTGCGACAACAGCTTTTGTCTGAGCTCGTCAAGCGCTTCCTGCTGGGCTTCATCATCTATGTAAACAACTATCTCAACCTGTTCTTTCACTGTATCTGTAATATGGCCCAGGTTCATGTTAACCAGCATGAATATGCCCAGCATAAAAAGTGTAACAACAACTACAGCGGTTGATGTAATACACATCCAGCGGTTACGGTAAAGTCCCTTTAAAGTTTCACCGATAATGTAGAAAAAGCCGCTAATGAACATGAGCATAAATCCCCTTCTGTTCATCGCCAACAAGTTTTCCGTTTTCCAGGTAAAGCACCCGCTTTTTAAACCGATCAACTATCTCCCGGTTGTGGGTCGCCACGAGCACAGTTGTTCCCCGCAGGTTAATCCCGCGCAGCAGGTTCATAATATCCAGCGTCGTACCCGGATCAAGATTTCCTGTCGGTTCATCGGCGATAATCATTGCCGGACGATTAGCAATAGCGCGGGCTAAACCTACACGCTGCATTTCACCTCCCGACAAATCACAAACCCTTGCCTTTGCCTTATCATGAAGGCCGACAAGTCCCAGGACATGGGGCACACGTTTGCGGATTTCCCTGCGGGAAGCGCCGGTAACCATCATGGCAAAAGCGACATTGTCAAAAGCCGTCCGCTCCTCCATTAAGCGAAAATCCTGGAAAACCATCCCGATATTGCGGCGCAGGTAAGGCAGTCTGTGCCGCGGTAAGCGGCCCACATTACGACCAAATATTTTTAAAGCGCCATTTGTGGGCACAATTTCCCTGATAATCAACTTTAGAAGAGTAGATTTACCTGCCCCACTTGATCCGACAAAAAATACAAATTCTCCGCGATTAATATAAAAATTTAAGTTTTCAAGGGCATATTGCCCGCCTTTTTCATATTTCATGCTCAGGTTTTTTGCTTCGACCATTCAGTCAGACCTTCCTGTGCATACTTAACATAATGCTGACGCTATTATATTTCGACATTAACTTAGATGCTCCTGTAAATTACAATAACCTATTTTTAGTTATTTGGCAAATTATTATAGTTTCAGTGCTGCTGCATTCTCTTAAAACCTTCACCATGAACCTCCGTGGCATTACCGATAATCACAAAAGCTTCGGGGTCAATTTCATAAATAATTGCTTTCAGGCGGGCCGTCTGCTGACGGGTCACAACGCAGAGGAGCACCTCGCGTCCTTCACCGGTGTAACCACCCTGCCCTTCAATCCTGGTCACTCCGCGGCCCAGTTCATATATCAGCTTTTCATTTATTTTGGACCCGCAGCGGGTAATTATAATAGCCGATTTAGCCAGGCCAAGCCCTTCAAGTATTGCATCAATGACCTTAATGGAAATAAATAAAGACAGCGCTGCATACATGGCTGCTTCACTGCCAAATACAAATACAGCCAGGGTGAGTACAAATAGATCTCCCCACAACAAAGCCTGGCCGGGACTGATCCCGGAAGTCTTGGCCAGGATAAGTGAAAGTAAAGCCGTACCGCCTGTTGAGCTGCGATAACGAAAAACCAGGCCAACCCCCAAACCCATGACAATGCCACCATAAACTGCTGCCAGCAGCAAATCATCGGTAGCTGCAGGCAAAAGAGGAGCGGTAATTTCCACGGCCGCTGAAAACAAAAAGGTGCCAAGCAAACTCTGGATCACTACCCGTATTCCAAGAACAAAATACCCCACAATAAAAAGGGGGACATTCAAAGCTATGATGGTCAGGCCAACCGGTACACCTAAAATATGATAACCAAAGACGGCGAGCCCGCTTACTCCCCCGGGCGCGAGCATGTTCGGAACCATAAACATATTCATACCCACGGCCAGGATAACCGATCCGGCCAGGATGCCCAGCACATCTATTACAACTACTTTAATATCGTCCTTGGTTATACGCGGTTTTTTTAACTTCATAGCAACTCCTATTTTTTCAATGGAATACTGCCGCGCGCTTTCCAGCGCAAATAGGCTTCAATAAAAGGGTCAAGCATGCCGTTCATTACGGCATCCACCTGGCCCACCTCCACTCCCGTGCGGTGGTCTTTGACCAGGGTAAAAGGGTGGAAGGTATATGTTCTAATCTGGCTGCCCCAGGCAATTTCCCTCTGATGGCCGCGTTCAGCGTTAATTTCATCATCCTGCTCCTGTCGACTCAACTCGGCCAACCGGGCTTGCAGAACAAGCATAGCCTGTCTGCGATTGCTGTGCTGGGAACGGTCATTTTGACAGCTAACCACAATTCCGCTCGGAAGATGGGTTATACGCACGGCAGAGTCAGTTTTATTAACATGCTGGCCGCCCGCGCCGCTTGAGCGAAATGTGTCAATTTTCAGATCGTCGGGGTTGATAACAAACTCTTCTTCTGCTACCTCGGGAATGACATCGACAGAAGCAAATGAAGTATGGCGTCTTTTTGAGGTATCAAAAGGGGATATTCTGATCATGCGGTGCACCCCTTTTTCTGCCTGCAGGTAACCGTAGGCAGCATGACCACGAACTATAAATGTAGCGCTCTTGATCCCTGCTTCATCGTCGGAAAGCAGATCTACCAGTTCAACCTCGTAACCTTTTTGTTCACACCAGCGGCTGTACATGCGTAAAAGCATCTCAGCCCAATCCTGAGATTCCAACCCACCGGCACCGGGGTGCAGGGACATAATGGCATCGCAAAAATCGTACTTGCCGCTAAAAAGAGTCTCCAGCTCCATTTTATCAAGCCGCTCTTTTATATCTTCCATGAGCAAACCAACTTCGCTTAACGCTTCTGCTTCGCTGAGTTCGTTTTCATCTGCCAGTTCTAAGAAAATGCCAACTTCTTCGATCATTCTTTCCAGTTCCTGGAGGGGGCGGATCTCTTCACGCAGGGCACCCTGTTTTTTAAGATATTCCTGGGTCCGCGCACTGTCTTCCCAGAAACCGGGCGCAGTAGCTTCTTTCTCTAATTCCTGCAGCTTTTTAAGCTTTGCATCATATTCAAAGAGAAGCCCTCATTTCATCAAAACGTTTCTGCTGAGAAACCAGCTCTTCCCTGTAGCCATTTAACATTTGATCACCTTCTTTCAATTTTATCAGGAAGCAGAATTCAGGATTCAGAACTCAGGATGCCTCTTGAATAACCTTCGAGCATTTTACTAACCTCACAAATCATATTATTTATTGAAGTTGTATCTGCGTAACCCAAATCATTTGCAAGGATAAGATAGGATCTGCACTCTTCGATCGAGCCACGAGCGATATTATACTATCTCAGTTTGTCTTTATTGCTTCGTCTGCAAAAACCTTCAGCAATATTTGCAGGAATAGAAACTGCGGCCCGTCGAAACTGCGATGTTAAACCATATGCTTCATGCCCTGGAAACTCTCTCGCTAATTGATAAACAGCTAACACAAAAATCATGTGCTTTTTGCCATACCAGCAAATCTTCAAATGTTTTTGCAGGTTGTTTCATCTTCTCTCCTGACTCCTGCCTTTTGCATCCTGCACTCTATTTCCCGCAGCATTTCTTGTGTTTTTTCCCGCTGCCGCAGGGGCAGGGTTCATTGCGGCCCACCTTGTCAACGGTAACCGGTTCGGGTTTTGACGGCTGACCCTCTTCAGCCCGTCCCT
>PWSG01000335.1 GCA_003564055.1 Syntrophomonadaceae bacterium | reverse complement strand
TCATCACTTTTCCCATCTCCCGCTTTGATTCTGCCCCACTTTCGGCAATCGCTTCTTTAACCATCTTAACCAGTTCTTGATCAGATAGCTGTTCCGGAAGATATTCGCTTAAAATTTCTATCTCCTGTTTTAGATCGTTTACAAGATCCTGACGGCCGGATTTTTCATAATCTGTTAAAGCATCTTTTCTCCTTTTTACTTCCCTGGTCAAAATGTCAAGCTCCTCCTCAGGATCAAGAGGAGCATTTTTTGCGATAGCGCCGTTTTGCAGCTCGGCTCGAAGCATGCGAACCACAGAGAGGCGAAAACTGTCTTTAGCCTTCATCGCTTCTTTTTGATCCGCTAACAGTTTTTCTGATAGTTTGCCTTCATGCATAAGCAGCGCACCCCCGTAACACCCTTAGCGGCGCCTTTTACGCGCTGCCTCTGCTTTTTTCTTGCGGCGAACGCTTGGCTTCTCATAATGCTCACGTTTCCGCGCCTCGGATAAAACACCGGCACGAACACACTGCTTTTTAAACCTTTTCAGAGCTTTATCAAGATTTTCGTTTTTGCCGATTTTAACTTCAGTCATAATTTTCCCCCCTCTCCTTAAAACCGCTGCCTGAGGCCATAGCTATAAACTAAACCTCTTTACCCTTGGCTATGGTTTGCAACAAAGGTCTTCCTCCCAGGAGGTGAAGGTGAAGGTGAAAAACGATCTGACCGGCATCTGCGCCACAATTGATAACAACCCGGAAACCTTTCCTGTCTAATTTAAAATCCCTGGCTACCTGGTTTGCAACCGAATGCATGTGGCCGATCAAAGCTTCATCATCGCTTTCAAGATCCAGCAGAGTCGGGATATGCTTGAACGGTACTATAAGTATATGAACGGGAGCAGCCGGGTTTATATCCTTAAAAGCAATCACTTTATCATCTTCATATACTATATCCGCATCAAGTTCCCGGTTAATAATCTTACAAAAAATACATTCTGCAGACATTAAAATTCCTCCTGCCCGGTATTATAACACAGCCAAAAGAAGCAATCAAAAAACCCTGGCTGTGTTTCATGGCTGTTTACTTCTATAAACAGCGCCATTTTACCTTTATAATGATAAAATTTTTTACACTGTCATACTGATAGGCTATAATTGAAATAGCGAATTTACGGAAAAGAGTGTTATAAATGGAAATTGATATCGGTGAAGCACTCAAACGCTCGGACCTTTTTTTTATAGATGTCCGCTCTCCCCACGAATTTAAAGCGGCTTCTATTCCGGGAGCATTAAATATCCCCCTATTTGATGATCGTGATCATCACCAGCTTGGTATAATTTATCACCAGCTAGGTGAAATGGAAGCACGCCTTGCAGCTTTAGAAAAAGTGGCCCCGAGGCTCCCCCTGCTCGTTGATAGAATTGTTACGGCCAGCACCGGAAAACCCCCCCTGCTCTACTGCCAGAGAGGGGGCATGCGCAGTTTAAGCCTCTGTGAAGTTTTAAGACTGACGGGAATAAGAGCTTTGAGACTTAAAAAAGGATATAAAGCCTACCGCAGCTACATTAACAAAAAATTAAAAAACTACAAATTAAACAACAAGCTTTTTGTTTTGCACGGATTAACAGGCGTCGGCAAAACAGCTGTTTTGCAAATACTGGCGGAAAAGGGCTGTTCCATTATTGATCTTGAAGGTATGGCCAACCATCGTGGTTCAGTCTTCGGTGCAATAGGCTTTAGTGTAAACCGCTCTCAAAAAGATTTTGATGCCCTGCTTCTGCAGGAGCTGGATAATTATGCAGAAGAAAATAATATAATTATTGAAGGCGAGGGCCGCAGGATCGGCAATATTTACCTGCCGCCCTTCCTGACCGAAGCAATGAAAAGCGGTTTTCAAATTCTGTTAAATGCCCCGCTTGAAACCAGGGTTAATCGCATCGTAGAAACTTATATTCCCACAGCAGTAGACGATAAGTTACTACAAGAGCTCAAATCTGCCCTGGAAAACTTAAGAAAACGCCTTGGCAGCAAAAAAACCGATCAATTGCTCGTTATGCTTAATGATGGTCAATATCATAATATTGCCAGGCTCATGTGTGCCGAATACTATGACCTTTTTTACAGCGACTCCAGACCTGAATGCTCACAGTTTGACGTAGTTGTGGATGCTCAAAACCTTGAGTTAGCTGCAGATGAAATAATCAAAATAGTCGGGAAATTATCCCCGGCTGGTAATCAAAACAAGAAAACAATTCATCAGAATGTTTAATATATTTATTTTTACGCAAAAAAGTGTTGCATAAACCATGCTGTTCGCTATATAATCTATAATATTAATAATTTAGGAGTGTTGCAAATATGAATCCACACGATGCAGCATACGCCTTGGCCAAAGCTTTACGTGAATCTCCCGAATTTAGAGAAATGAAAGAAGCCCAGGAAGCTGTCAAAGCAGACGTTTCTGCTAAAGAAATGCTGCTTGACTTCCGCAAAGAGCAGTTTGAGATGCACAAACAACAGCTCTCGGGTATAGAGGTATCCCAGGAACAAAAAGAAAAAATAGAAAAACTGTTTGAAGTAGTGAACATGAATACCCTGGTTAAAAAGCTTTTAAACGCTGAGTACAAAGTATCGGTGATTTTACAGGATATTCAAAAAATTATCGCTGAAGCCAACAGGGAAATCTACGATGAGGAACTTATAAACACCGCCGAAGATTTATTCGGCGAACAGCAGCAATACGAGCAATAGCCAAGGGTTGCAGGGGATGCTGTCCTTAAGTTTAACAGGACAGCATCCTTATCGTATCGCTATAAATATTGAATATAAGCTGCTTAACCTCTTTAATACCGCTTCGCATTCTTTAATTTCACATGAGCAGCCCTTATATGGGCTCCTTCATCCTGCTCCAGACTGGCAAGTATTTCACTGCCCCTCCAGTGAAGTCCTTTTATATCTGTATTTATCCTAACCCTCAGGTAGTGAGGTGTAAAACCTTCCCCATATAAGTGGGGAATTACTTTTTCGACAAGAACAGGCTGTACGGTTCGAATAAACTGCCGCCTGTAATCAGAAGCCATTTGCTCGCCCAGCTCAATCATCTCCCGGCTGCGCTTATCTTTAATATTATTAGAAAGATGCCCTGGAAAATTTGCTGCTGCCGTCCGGGGTCGGGAAGAATATCTAAACACATGAAGACCGCTAAAACCAATATCGCTGATTAGCTTCATACTACGCCGGTGATGGCGATCGGTTTCTCCCGGAAAACCAACAATTACATCTGTGCTTAAGGCCAGGCCGGGAATAATTTGTTTAAGCCACTTGGCCAGGTAAAGATATTCAACCGGTTCATAGGGGCGGTTCATCAACCTTAATATTTCCCCGTCACCGCTCTGCAGGGGAATATGCAGGTGGGGACAAATCAGCTTAGAGCCTGTAATTTTTTCGGCCAACTCGGTGTTGATATCGGAAGGTTCCAGTGAACTTAGACGCAGACGCAGCAGGCCTGGTATTGTCTCCAGTTCGCTTAAGAGTGCTGCAAGGGATACATCTTCAAGGTCGGTTCCGTAAAGACCAAGATGCACTCCAGTGAGCACTATTTCTTTACAGCCTGAATCGATTAAGGTCTCTGCTCGCATAATCACTTCAGAAGGAGGCATGCTGCGCAGAGGGCCCCTGACCCGGGGGACAACGCAATAACTGCACTTCTGGTTACAGCCTTCCTGGATTTTTAAAAAACCCCTCGTTCGACCTCTTCGGCCCGCAGGGGGTAAAATTTCGAACCCTTTACCTGCCCGGTGAGAAGTTACCAGATCAAGCACGGTGCCCCGCTGCATTGATTTAACCAGGTCAGGTAGATTATTGCGATCCTGGTTTCCAATAATCAGGTCAACTGCATCCATTTGCCGGATCTGCTCCGGTTCACCCTGGGCATAACAACCTGTAACCACAATAATTGCTTCTGGGGAACGCCGCCTGGCCCTGCGAATTGCTTTACGGGATTTATGATCGCTATTTGCTGTAACTGTACATGTATTGATGACATAGACATGTGCTTGATCATCAAAGGCAGTTATTTGATAGCCTTTTTTTTCAAATAAAGCCTGCAAGGATTCTGTTTCACAGAAGTTAACCTTGCAGCCCAGTGTAAAAAAAGCCGCTTTTTTCTTCAATAGCAGTCACCCTTCCAGGAGAGGTCACCCCAGGCTGCCTGGACAATGGTTAAAACAGCAGCAGCTGCAGTCTCGCTGCGCAGAATCCGAGGACCCAGGTGCATTAACTCAGCGCCGGCTTTGACTAAAGCTTCTATCTCAGCTTTTTCAAACCCTCCCTCGGGACCAATAAACAAAGAAACAGCGCTGTCTTCAAGGCCAGGCTGTTTTAAAATATCTCTGAAAGATAAAACCTTTTCTTCTTCCCATGGAACAAGGGCCTTGCAGCTACCAATACGGGGCAGGGCGGTCTGAAGGTTGCAAACAGGCTCGATACTGGGTAAGTATGCCCGGCGGCACTGGGCTGCCGCAGAACGGATTATACTGTTCCACCGTAAAAGTCTTTTCTCGTCCTGACCCTTTCCATAATAAGGTATGCTTCGCCCGGTGATTAGAGGCACAATACGGTAAACCCCAAGTTCAACTGCCTGCCTTATAATTAAATCCATTTTATCACCTTTGACCAGTGACTGGTAAAGGGTTATCTTCAATGGCGATTCCGCACCAAATTGTTCCTTTCCAAGAGCAACCAAAATTTCCTGAGAAGAAGCAAAAGTGATTGTGCCCTGCCTGGCTTTACCCAGGCCATCGGCAACAACCACTTCTTCTCCTGCTTTAAGCCGCAAAACCCGATAAGCATGATTTAAGTCCCTGCTGGACAAAGCGATTATGTCTTTGTCTTTCAGGTTTTCACCATTAGTAAAAAAATAATGCATAGCTGCCTCCAGGGTAAATGGAAATCAACCCCCGCCAAAGGCATCCTTGACTTTATCGAAAATGCCCTTATTCTCAAGGCCCACTTTCTCACCATTTATATATGCAAGTTCGGCAAGAAGCTCTTTTTGGCGCGCGTTAAGCCGTTTTGGGACTTTAACTTCCACCTTTACACGCAGATCACCTTTACCTGAACCCCGCATATAAGGCATGCCATGCCCTTTTATACGGAAAGTTGCCCCATGCTGTGTTCCTTCAGGTATTCTTAAATCCGCAGTACCGGCAAGAGTTTCCACTTCCATTTCTGCTCCCAGGGCTGCCTGACTTATGCTGATTGGCATTTCCAAAACGAGGTCTTGACCCTGCCGTTTAAATTTCTTATGTGGTTTAACCCTGATCACAACATAAAGATCACCCGGCGGGCCTCCGCGTGTCCCTGCTTCTCCACCTCCACTTACGCGCAGACGTGAACCATCTTCAATCCCTGCAGGAATTTTTAAATCAACCTTGCGTTCTTTCACTACGCGGCCCTGTGCCCTGCAGGTTGGACATGGTTCATTAACTATATTACCCTCACCTCGGCAATTACCGCATACCTGCATACTCATCATCCTGCCAAAAGGTGTATTACGGGCAAACTGCTGCTGGCCACTGCCTTTACAGGTTGGACAGGTTTCAGGCTTTGTCCCGGCCTTAGCCCGAGTCCCCTTACATTCCGGACAGGTTTCGGTGCGCGGTATTGTAATTACTTTCTCAGCCCCACTAAAAGCATCCTCCAGGGTAATATCAAGATCATAGCGCAGATGGTTACCCTGTTCCGGTCCGGGCGGGCGACGTCTGCCTGCTCCGCTCATACCGCCAAAAAATTGCTCAAATATCTCATCGATACCGCCACCGAAGCCAAATCCTCCAAACCCGGAACCGCCAAAGCCTTCCGGCCCTGCTGCGCCGCCACCAAAACCGGCCTGATGTCCAAAACGATCATATTGTTCACGTTTTTGGGGATCACTTAATACATCATAAGCTTCCTTAATTTCATTAAACTTCTTTGCCGTTTCAGCATCATCTTTATTAAAATCAGGATGGTACTGTTTGGCCAGGCTCCGGTAAGCTTTTTTTATTTGATCTGCTGAAGCGCTTTTTTGTAAACCCAGCACTTCATAATAATCTCTTTTGTTCATATTTAGATAACATCCTCACTAAAAATTATTAATCTTTTTAGCTTTCCTGCTTATCTTCTCCACTTGCTCCTTCACTTTCTTCTGTACCAGCTTCGCTTTTTTCTTTTGTACTTCCTTCTTCATCTTGTACATCATAATCGGCATCTACTACATTTTCATCTTCACTGCTTTCTCCTTTGTCACCCTCTGCTTCTCCTGCTGCAGAAGCCTCCCCTTCCCGGGCTTTAGCCTGCTCATAGAGCTTTGTCGATAACTCGTGCATATAGGTATTCATTTTTTCTGTAGCTTCTTTAATCCGGTCAAGATGAAGAAGGAAGTACAAAAGAAAAAAGCGAAGCTGGTACAGAAGAAAGTGAAGGAGCAAGTGGAGAAGATAAGCAGGAAAGCTAAAAAGATTAATA
>PWSG01000327.1 GCA_003564055.1 Syntrophomonadaceae bacterium | reverse complement strand
GGTGGGTCGAAATAACCGCCAGAACGACTACATTACCTTCAAAGCTTCCGTGCGCCGGGATACCTGGTTTCATGTCAAAAATATCCCGGGCAGCCATGTAGTTTTAAAAGAAACCCCTTACCCACCCCCTCCCCAGGATGTGGAAGAAGCCGCTTTTCTGGCAGCCTACTACAGCAAAGGACGGGAAAGCAGCGCTGCAGTAGTTGATTATACAGAGGTGAAACACGTTCGTCGCCGCCCCGGAGGAAAGCCGGGTTTTGTATTCTACGATAATTATGAAACAATAACGGTAAACCCGCAGGATGAAAACTTACAAAAACTGTTCGGCCTGCTTTAAAAACAAAGCTTCACACCCGTGAGTTATAAAAATAATCGTAACCACTCAGCCTGTTGTCCTTAATGATAAGCGGCGCCATGCGGACAGTTCCACCGTCTCCTTTGGCTTACCTGTCTTTTAGCCAAACCAGGACTGCCCTGAATTCTTCAGGCAGGGGGGCGGAAAAATTCAATTGCTCTCCTGAGCGGGGATGGTTAAAACTGAGGCGAAAGGCATGAAGGGCGTGGGATAAATCAAGATAAGCGGGCAGATCCCCTTTGCCGGCCTTTGCATAAATCAAATCACCGACTACGGGATAACCAAGATGAGAAAGATGGACCCGGATTTGGTGGGTACGGCCCGTTTCGAGATTAAGCTTTAAAAGGCTGTAGCGATTGTAATACTTGATAACCCTGTAGCGTGTAACAGCTTCCCGACCACCTTTAACCACGGCCATTTTTTTACGGTCCCCGGGATGGCGGGCAACAGGGGCTTCGATCCGACCGATTCCCGGGCTGACTACCCCATGCACCAGGGCAAGATATTCTCGGCTTATTTTTCTTGTCTTGAGCTGACCGGATAGAAAACAGTGTGCAAAATCATTTTTAGCAGCAATTAAAAGACCTGATGTATCTTTATCAAGACGGTGAACAATCCCCGGTCTCATTACCCCTCCGATACCTGAAAGATCGGAGCAGTAAGCGAGCAGGGCATTAACCATTGTTCCACCACTATGACCCGGCGCAGGATGAACGACCATCCCTCTCGGCTTGTTAATTACCAGCAGATCATTATCTTCATAAATAATATCAAGCTTAATATCTTCTGCTTTAATTGAAGCCTCTTTAGGAGGTGGTACTGTTATGCTAACCCGCTCACCCACTTTCAGGCGGTAATTCTTATCTTCACATAATGCTTCGTTAACCTTAACCCTGCCGTCTTCAATCAGTGCCTGGATCCGGTTACGTGAAAAACCTTCCAGGTTTTGAGTAAGATAAGCATCAATTCGAAGGGATTCATCTCCAGCTTCTACCGTTAATTCTTTACTTAGTGAAGCATTAAACTCATTGTCGCCTGTCATTTTTATCCTTCTTTTCATCTTTTCTCGCATTTTTATTTAGCAGCAGGCCTTGATCTTCTTTTTGTTTGCCTGTGGGAAAGAAAAAAAAGACTGCCGCTATAAAAAGCAGGGAAGCTATAACAAGCAGCAGGCTGAAGAGTTGCGCACCGGTTAAACCCAGCCAGGCGGGTTCTCCATGGCGGAAAAATTCAGTGGTAAAACGCATTAAACCATAAAACACAAAAAGTGAAACTGTGACAAAGCCAACAAAAGGACGCAGCGGATTAAGTTTTTTTAGGAATATAAAAATAAGCAAGGCGCCAAAAGCGGCGTAAAGCTGAACCGGATGGCGTGGAAGGTCGTCTGCCAAACTTGCAGGCAAAGCCCAGGGCAAATCACTTACCAGCCCGTAACAACAACCGTTAAGGAAACAACCAATACGTCCAAAAGCATAGCCAAGCGCCAGGTATGGTGAGAGAATATCAGTTATTTTAAGAAAGCCTATGCGCCGCCACCTGCTCCAGGCATAAAGACCGATTACGCCTAAAAAAAGACCGCCGTAAAATGAAAGCCCTTCAAACTGGGTGAAAAATACAAAAAAGGGCTGAGTGCTGTAATGGTCGCGGTTAATAATCATATAAAGAAGCCTAGCCCCGATCAGACCTGAAAACGCGCCTATTATTACGGCTTCAAGAAGATAATCGGGATCAATTTTTAAACGTGGGGCCTCCCTGTAAAGAGCTGCGGCCGCAACCAAAATACCCAGGGCAATCATCAGGCCGTAAGAGTGAACAGTCACACTGCCAATGCGAAATATTTCCGGATACATATAATCAATCCCTTATTCCTCGTAATTGGGGGTTTCGCCAGAAAGCGATCAAAAAGATTCCTATTCCTATCACTATTGCCGAATCAGCAATATTAAATACAGGAGGCCAGGCTGTAAAGTTGATAAAATCAACTACGTAACCGCTGTTAATCCGATCGATAAGATTACCCAAAGCTCCTCCTAATTGCAGGGAAAGACCGAAACGCAGCCATTTGTGATCATCAGAAAGAATACGGTAATAATAAAGAATTAATGCCCCGACAGCAATTGTAATAACAACGAAAAAAGCAGTCTGGTAGGGCAGCATGCCAAATGCCGCCCCAGGGTTGCGAACGTAAGTTATATATAAAAAGTTTTCAATTACAGCTATTGATTGGCCGATTTCCATGGTAGCGGCAACAATCTGCTTGGTTATTTGATCAACAAAGATAACAGCAACCACGATAATTAATAATCTCAAACGGTCACCCCTTACTGAAACATAAAAACACATCAATATAAAAAAATGTAAAAGCTTTATTGTGCCAGCCTGAAAAAGATTTTAGATCCAGATCCGGACGCTCGTTTTGCAATCCTGTATGAAAAATTTAAGAAAAAACTCCGGTTTCAGCCGGACAGCTGCGCTGCTACTTTGCTGCAGCGGGGACAGAGATCTTCTTTTGATTCAGTAAATACCCAGCAGCGTGGACATTTGTGACCGCCTGCCTTTTCCACAAGAATCTTGATTGGCACCCTCTGTCCTGCTGTTGCCTTTTCCGGCGCTTCTTCAAGACCTTTCCGCAGAAAGGCACTTGAAACAATAAAAGGTGTCGCCAGATAATCAGCATATTCGCTTAACTGCTCATAAGTCTCTCCATCAGCCCAGATTGTAACTGATGCTTCGAGCGATCCGCCAATTACTTTATCCCTGCGGGCTTGCTCCAGGACCCAGGTTACTTCTTCGTGTACTTCTAAAAGAGTTTGCCAGCTGCGGCCAAGTTCCTCCCGGTCCCATTGTGGATTCGGTTCAGGCCAATCTGCCAGCTGGACGCTCACTTTTTCCTGACCGGGCAGGTGCTGCCAGATCTCTTCAGCTGTGAAGGTTAGTATTGGGGCAATCATTTTAACCAGGTATTCAAGGATGACCATTAAGACTGTTTGAGCAGAACGCCTTGCCTGGTCATTTTGCGCCGAGCAGTAGAGGCGATCTTTGATTACATCAAGATAAAAATTACTCATATCAACAACACAGAAATTGTGAATAGCATGGAAAAACTGGTGATATTCATAATTTTCATAAGCCCCGGTTACCTTTTCAACAAGCTTATTTAGCCGGAACAAAGCCCAGCGATCGATCTCTTCCATCGAATCATAATTAGTAGCATGGATTACCGGATCAAAGTCTGAACAATTACCCAGCAGAAAACGGGTGGTATTGCGAATCTTACGATAAACTTCAATAAGCTGCTTGAGAATGTTATCGGACAGATGAATATCGCTTGTAAAATCAGCTGATGAAACCCAGAGCCGCAGGATATCGGCCCCATAACGCTTAATGATCTGCTCCGGAGCTATTACATTGCCCATCGATTTAGACATCTTCTTGCCTTCTCCGTCAACTACCCAACCGTGGCTAAGCACAGCTTTATAGGGTGGCTCACCCTTTGTGGCAACTGCTGTAAGCAGTGAAGAATGAAACCAGCCACGGTACTGGTCGCTGCCTTCCAGGTACAGGTCGGCAGGCCAGCGCAGTTCGGGTCGGGTTTCGAGGACGGCGGCATGGCTGGAGCCTGAATCAAACCAGACATCCATGGTATCCTTTTCCTTGCGAAATTCTTCGTGACCACAATTGCTGCAGCTGGTACCAGCGGGCAGGATCTCGGAAGCATCCCTGATAAACCAGGCATCGGAACCTTCACGGGTAAAAAGATCGCTTACCGCTTCAATAGTTTGTTCATTAATTAAGGGGGTGTTACAGTCCTTGCAGTAGAATATCGGAATAGGCACACCCCAGACCCTTTGACGGGAGATACACCAATCCTGCCGCTCAGAAATCATATTATAAATACGCTCTTCACCCCAGGCAGGAGTCCAGTTAACTTCATTGATTGCTTTCAAGGCTTCTTTGCGAAACCCTTCCACAGATGCAAACCACTGTTCTGTTGCCCTGTATAAAACCGGTTTTTTACAGCGCCAGCAGTTTGGGTACTGGTGTTCGAGATCGGTCTTATTAATTAATGCCCCGCCGGCTTTCAAATCGTCAGTTACCGCTTTGCCGCCCTGGTCATAATACATGCCGGAATATTTACCGGCTTCATCAGTAAAATAGCCGCTATCATTTAAAGGACTTAAAACGGGCAGGTTGTTGGCCTGGCCAATCATAAAGTCTTCATGCCCATGGCCGGGCGCAATATGCACACAACCGGTCCCATGTTCCAGGGTTACATGTTCCCCTGTCAGCAGTACAGACTCACGATCGTAAAGCGGATGGCGGCAGCGCATTCCTGCCAGCTCAGAGCCTTTAAAACGCTTTAATACAGGCCAGGGTTGTTCAGATCCTGCCATGCGTGATACCTCTTCGAGCAAACCTTCCGCCAGTAAGTACTGCTCTTCACCGGCTTTAGCGAGAACATAATCAAGTTCCGGGTGGACAGCAATGGCCAGGTTTGCCGGAATTGTCCAGGCAGTGGTGGTCCAGATTAAACAGTAGCGGTTTTCTGTTCCACCAAGCAGGTTGAGATCATCAATTAGCGGAAACTTGACATAGATCGATTCTGAAATCTTGTTGCCGTATTCAATTTCTGCCTCGGCCAGGGCAGTTTCACAGCTGGCACACCAGTAAACAGGGCGCATACCCTTGTAAATATAATCTTTTTTTGCCATTGTGCCAAATACTTTAATCTGCCGCCCTTCAAAGCCGGGGGTCAGGGTAAGATAAGGGTTCTCCCAATCCCCTCTAACTCCAAGCCGTTTGAACTGGTTTCTCTGCACATCAACATATTTTAAGGCATAGTCGCGGCACATCCGCCTGAATTCAACATCACTAATCTCCTTGCGCTTTATTTTTTTTGTTTTTATAATCTGGTGTTCAATTGGCAGACCATGCGTATCCCAGCCCGGCACATAAGGGCAGTCAAAACCACGCATTGTTTTATACTTATTAATAATATCCTTTAATACCTTATTCAGTGCGGTGCCCATATGAATGTCACCATTAGCATAAGGAGGACCGTCGTGCAGTATATAAAAAGGAGCTCCTGCACGATTTTCACGCGACAACCTGTTAATATCTATCTCATCCCATTTGGCAAGCATTTCAGGTTCGCGGTTTGGCAGGTTAGCGCGCATTGGAAAATCAGTCTTCGGCAAATTAAGTGTGTCTCGATAGTCCATATTATATTCCTCCATAAAATATATTTGACAGGCAATAAACTTTAATTTTAAAGCCACAAAAAACGGTTCCACCTTCTCCGGTATTAGAAGTCAGAAATCAGATGTCGAATTATTGGAGATGTTCGAACCGTCCCCGTGGAGCCGCTTATCATTTAACAAATACAACAGGCTAAATAATAGTTATTCCCAAACAAAAAAAACGCCCCCTAAGGGACGAGTTTTCACCCGTGGTACCACCCTCCTGGCCCTGCACTATTTCTCAGGTCCACTTTAAAAAACCTTTAACGACGGCTAACCGCCCATGTCTACTCTCCACCAGTGGGGATTTGGCATGGGAACTCCCGGGTGATTTGCAGCGGAAAGTTTAACCGGACTCGCACCTTAAACCGGTTCTCTTAATAAACTTAAAAACCGCTTTTATGTCCCGTTCATTGCATCTTCCGTAAATTTTAGCATGGATAAGAATTTAAATCAATATTTGCTTCGGCATTAGCATTTTTAAAATTCAGGGTCTGAATCGCAATCATCTTCCGGCCCAAGCTTAAAGTCAGGTTCCCACCCTTGATCATTCTCTGTTTCCGGATCTTTTTCCGGTTCTGGTTCCGGTTCAATATGATGATATTCTTCCGGGGTTTTTATTGTTTCATCCTGCTCTTCATAATCCGGTTTAGGTTCAAATTTTCTTTCAGTTTTACCGGTTGCCGGCTCTTTCATTTTTTCATCCATCCAATCCTCACATTCAAGGTTGGCAAGCTGGGCCTCTATAAACGAGCGAAAGCGCATTTTAAACAGTTGAGCCTGCTTAAAAAGCTCTTCCTGCTCAGAAAAGATTATACCGGAACGATAACGGGCATCATCTAAAATCTGCTTCGCTTCTCTTTCCGCTTCCCGCTTGATTAGATCGGCTTCACGCCTGGCATTTTGTTTAACTTCTTCAGCTGTTTCCTGGG
>PWSG01000259.1 GCA_003564055.1 Syntrophomonadaceae bacterium | reverse complement strand
GCTGGCCATTACCTTTAAGGTTGACGCGGTTACCTTCTTCTTAGGGGTCTTCTTTTCCTTTGTCTGGTTTATGACTGCCTGTTTTTCGCCGGGTTACATGAGCCACGGGCATAAAAAAGAGCGCTATTATGCTTTCTTTTTAATGGCCGAGGGCGGCTGTATGGGTACAATATTTGCAGGAGACCTGCTGGGCCTTTTTGTTTTCTTTGAATTTATGGCCCTGACCACCTATATTTTAATTGCTCACGAAGAAACTCCGGTTACCATGTTTGCCGGGGCCAAGTACCTCTACATGACCATCGGTGGGGGTTTGGCTGTCTTTTTCGGACTTCTTAGCATGTATTTTCTAACCGGTTCGGTTGAGTTTGCCCGGCCGGGTCTGATCACCGAGCCTTCTACCCTTGCTACGGCAGCCTTTATTGGTTTTATGATTGGTTTTGGTTTAAAGGCGGGGATGTTTCCGGTTCATGTCTGGCTGCCCGATGCTCACCCGGCTGCGCCTGCGCCTGTCAGCGCCGCTCTTTCGGGGATCATGCTTAAAACCGGGATTTACGGGATGATCCGGGTGACCTTTAACGTATACAGTCCCGAATTTATTGACAGCATGAACTGGGATACGGTTATGCTTGTATTGGCGGCAATTACCATTTTGCTTGGTTCGGCGATGGCCCTTTTGCAGGACGATTTAAAAAGGCGGCTTGCTTACTCCAGCATTGCCCAGATCGGCTACATTATTTTAGGCATCTTTCTTTTAAACGAATCCGGCATGGCCGGCGGCCTTTATCACCTCTTTACCCATGCCTTTATGAAGGGGCTGTTGTTCCTCTGCGCGGGTGCGATTGTTGTCCAGACCGGGATGCGCAACATCAGCCAGATGAAAGGCATTGGTTTAAAGATGCCTTTTACCATGGTCTTTTTTACGATTGCTTCTGTAACTATGGTTGGCATTCCGCCCTTTAACGGTTTTATCAGCAAGTGGGAGCTTTCCATTGCTTCCCTGGACGCGGGTATGCCTGTATTTGTGGCCATTTTAATCGTAAGCAGTTTGCTAAATGCCGCTTATTACTTCCCGATTGTGATCACCGCCTTTTTTGCCTCGGGCAAAGAAGATGATCATTTAGCAGAGGCGTATGACGTCGAGCATGACGAGGGAGTTCGCGGTCACTTTGAAGATACCGGTCATGCTGATGAACACGATGATCATGATGCACACGGGCCGAAGGATTGGAAAGACTGGAAAGAAGCCCCCTGGCACATGGTTGTTCCGATGGGTATTTTGGCCGTGGGCTGCGTTATCTTTGCCCTGCTGCCCGTAAACTGGCCCTGGGAGCTGGCTTTGCAGGCGGCGAGATTGCTTTTTAGCATGTAGTACTTACAGGATTAAACCAACTATTTAATAATCTCTTGATTGATCCTGCAGGGAGTTGTTCAAAGTCTTTATTTACCCGGCTTACCTTAAAGATCCGCCTTATTTAAAAGGAGCAGGCAGATGAACGGAGCAGTTTTTGAAAATGTCATAACCTCCGGCCTGCCGCTGGCCATTGCCCTGATACCTATACTTGCTGCGGCCCTTGTGCCTTTGGCCGGATATTTAGGCGATCGTTACCGGAACATCCTGGTCCTGGCCGTTACCGGCCTGGTCCTGGTTTTATCGGTGTTTCTTTTTCGTCAGGTCTGGCAGGAAGGTGAAGTTTTAAGCCGGTTTTCAGTTGGTTTCGGCGAGCTTCCTCTTTATATGCGGGTTGATCATCTTGGTGCGGTGTTCAACCTTATCTCCGCCCTGGTCTGGTTTTTAGCTTCTGTTTTTTCCCTTTCCTACATGACCCATGAAAGCAGGCACAATCGGTACTATGTATTTTACCTTCTGACCCTGGGCGGTTGTCTTGGTGTATTTCTGACCGCTGACTTATTCAGCCTCTTTTTCTTTTTTGAAATAATGTCTGTTGCCTCCTACCTGCTGGTCATTCATACCCAGAGTGAAGAAGCGATGAAAGCGGGCAGGCTTTATCTTTACCTTGGCGTATTCGGAGGCCTTATGATTTTATCGGCCTCGATCATGATCTACTGGTTCACCGGAACCGTGGAGTTGACCCCCATGCTTGAACAGCTCGTTATTCTACCTGCGCGGGCCCTGATTGCGGTACTTTTAGTGATCGGCTTCGGCATCAAGGCCGGGATGGTGCCACTGCATATCTGGCTGCCTAAAGCCCATCCTGTTGCCCCTGCCCCGGCCAGCGCTCTTCTTTCAGGGATCATGATTAAGACGGGCGCCTACGGCATAGCCAGGGTATTTACGGTTATCTATACCCCACAGGTTCCGGATGCATCTGCGCTCTGGGCCTATACGCAGCAGATGGGTTTTATCCTGATCTGGTTCGGGATTTTGACCATGTTTTCAGCTGCCTTTATGGCCCTTTTTCAGGGTAACGCCAAGCGTCTTTTGGCCTACAGCAGCGTCAGCCAGATGGGTTACATCCTGATGGGTATCGGGGCTGCCGCTTACCTGGGTTTTGAAGGCCCGATGGCCTTCGGTGGTTTTACCCTGCATGTTGTTAACCATGCTTTCTTTAAAGCGGGCATGTTTATGATGGTCGGGGCTGTTTACTTCCGCACCGGGGAAATTGAACTCAGCCGATTAGGGGGCCTGTGGCGCGAATTTCCTGTTACTACCGTTGTTTTCCTCTTTGCGGCGATGGGTATTGCCGGCATACCGCTTCTAAACGGTTATACCAGCAAAGTGCTGCTGCACCATGCTATTGTTGAAGCATACGAATTACATGACAGCTATGCTCTTTACCTGGCCGAGCGTATTTTTATGCTCACCGGTGCGATGACCACCTGCTATGTTGCCCGTCTTTTTAGCTCCATCTTTTTGGGCAAAAAACCAGACGGCCTTAAAGCCAAAGGCAAAGAGCCCTTAAATGAAAAACTTGTCTTTATCGCCATCGGCGCAGCGATCCTCTTTATTGGAACCAACCCTTTCTTCGTGCTCACCGAGTTAGTCGGGCCGGTTACGGGAGCATTTCCCTTTGACGAGTACCGGTTCAATTACTTGATGAAGACTGACTTTTGGGATATTCACGACCTGCAGGGCATGGCAGGGATTGTCGCCGTGGCCGCTGTTCTCTTTGTCGCAGGCACCCGCACCGGGCTCTTTACACGCAAACTGCCCGGCTGGCTAAGCATAGAGTACCTTGTTTACCAACCCCTGGTTAGAATTCTTATGCTTATCTATACAAGAAGCGGACGCCTCCTCGAACTATCTGTCGACTCCGTCTACATCCAAAGCCCTCGCTTGCTTACCTATTATTGCATCAGTGGAAGGGTGCTGGAAAACATAGTTGATTCATCTTATATCCAAAGCCCGCGATTAATTTCATACTACTGTATCAGTGGCAAAATACTTGACTCTGCCGCAGAGGCCATTATTGTTGGCAGCCTGAAACCACTTCGGGAGTTTAGTCATCGCGTCAATGCCCTGGAAAAAGGCGGCCCTGTTTTTGGGCGAACTTTGAAAATGATTTCTTCAGCCCTTGAACTTACTTACAGTACTTGGCTTAACTTTATAAATCTTTTTTTCATTCAATCCAAAATAATATTCTTAAGCGCTTTTTACTTTCTTTTCGATATGGATTATTCTTTCCGGGGCAAGTTTTTTAAGATTGTAAACACTTCCAACTTTGAATACTATGTGCTGATATTATTTGTATCTTTGATTATAATTCTTTTAATGCAGTTTATACTATAGAAAGTCAGGGCTTGACGGGTTATAATAAGAATACAGATGCAAAAAAAGTTGATGCAAAAAAATACCGATTATTTAACAGAAAGAAGGGAAGTTGTAGCATGATAGAACAGGATTTAGCCAGGTTTGTATCTAACGCTCAATACGATCACTTTCCCGAGGAAGTAATTCACCAGGCTAAGATCTGCCTGTTGGACCTGGTAGGAGCAGCCTGTGCCGGCGCTATGGCTTTGCCAGGTCATGTTGTTACTGAAATTATCGAAGAGGCCGGAGGCAGTCCCCAGGCAGTTTTAATCGGACGTAAAGAGAGGGGTCCCGCTTTATCAGCCGCCCTTGGTAACGGCCTGTACGCACACGGCCTGGAACTGGACGATCTGCACCGCCAATCTATATTGCGCCCGGGTTCGCCAATAATTCCGGCAGCCCTGGCAGCCGCTGAAAAAATAGGTGCTTCGGGGAAAGAATTAATTACGGCAATTATTATCGGTTACGAAGTCGGCATTCGCATTGCCGAAGCGATGACCCCGTCCCATTACCAGTTTTGGCACACAACAGGCACCTGTGGCACTTTTGCGGCAGCTGTTGCCGCAGGAAAGGTATTAAAACTTGATGAGGAGCAGCTAATGCATGCCCTGGGGCATGCCGGTACCCAGGCTGCAGGATTGATGGAACTTCATTACAGTCCCGAAGGAATGATCAGCAAGCCTTTGCACGCCAGCAAAGCTGCGCAGAATGGCTTGTTTTCGGCCATGCTTGCTGCAGGAGGGTATACAAGTACCAAGACGATGCTCTCAGGCGAAAAAGGTTTTCTGCGCGTGTTTGCGCCGAAAGCAAAAATGGAGAAAATAACTGAAGGCCTGGGTGAAGGTTATAAAATTATGCAGATCAGCTATCGCCTTTTTGCATCGACCAGGCATACCCATGCCGGGATAGACCTGGCCCTGCGTCTTCGTGAGAAGGATATTAAACCTGAGGATATCGAACTTTTAAGAATACAAACTTATGGAGTTGCAAAGGACCTGGTTGGGGAGCCTTTCCCTGAAACCATTTACGAGGCCAAGTTTAGCCTGCCTTTCTGTGTTGCGACAGCAATGGTTTACGGTCATGTCGGCCTTGAAGATTTCACCGAAGAAAGGCTGCATGACCGTACCCTCGAAGAATTAATGAGTCACTGCACCGTTGAGGTTGATCCCCTGCTTGATGCCCACTACCCTGAAAAATGGGCGGCCAAGTTAAATGTAATCCTGCGCAATGGAACTGTCGTTCACGAACAAACTGATTTCCCCAGGGGAGACCCTGAAAACCTGGTTTCCCTTGAGGAACTGCATACCAAGTTCCGCCGCTTGTCATCCATGCTGCTTCCTGCCTCAAAAATAGAGGCCTGGCTCGAATCTATTAGCAGGGTTGAGACCTTTGATAATATTTACGATATGTGGGAAATATAAAAAATATGTTTTCAAACAACAACTACTTGATCTGTTTTCTGCCATTGCTGTTTGATAATGTTTCAAATAACTTTTGCGGGGTTGCCTTTAACCCTGCTTTTCAAGTAGCCGGCAAGGATCAATCATGACAAATACTAATACAAGTTACGAAAAAGCTGTCATCCTTAAACCACCCCTTAAATGGGCAGGTGGCAAGCGCTGGCTTGTGCCTCACCTGCTGCCTGTATGGCAAAGAAACAACAACCGCCGCCTGGTTGAACCCTTCTGCGGCGGGTTGGCTGTCACCTTGGGGTTAATGCCAGACCAGGCCCTCCTCAACGACTTTAACCAGCACCTGGTCAACTTTTTCAACCAGGTTAAAAGCGGCCTTATTATTGACTTCCCTATGGAAAATGATAAAGAACTATATTATCAATACCGTGATAAGTTTAACAAACTTTTAAAAGAAGGAAAACAGCATTCAGCAGAGGCGGCAGGTCTGTTTTACTATCTTAATCGCACGGGGTTTAACGGACTTTGCCGCTTTAACCAGAAAGGGTTTTTTAATGTTCCCTTTGGCAGGTACAAAAAAATAACTTACAGGCGTGAATTTAGCCCCTATGCAGAGCCATTCAGAAACTGGAGTTTCCAGTCACAGGATTTTGAAGAAATTAGGGTCGAGCAAGGTGATTTTATTTATGCCGATCCGCCCTACGATGTGGATTTCACCCAGTACTCCGAGAAAACCTTTAACTGGGAAGATCAAGAGCGGCTTGGCAGGTGGTTAGCCGATCATAAAGGTCCCGTTGTTCTCTCAAACCAGGCTACTGAGCGCGTAGTAGAACTTTATAAAAGCCTTAATTTTAAGCTGCATTATTTAGATGGCCCGCGCCGGATCAGCTGCACAGGCGAACGTACCCCCGCTAAAGAAGTCCTTGCAGTAAAAGGAATTGATGAAAATTAGCGCCGCCACGGAGACGGTGTAACTGTCCCCTGTGGCTTCAGCAGTTTTTAAAAAGCCCCGCTGTCCGCTGCCGGCAGGGCCTTAAAAATATTATGCCTTGTCGCCGGGAGCTTCTTTTATCCAATCTTCAATAAGCTGCACTACTTTCTCCCAGCCCGGTTCTCCGACAATCCAGTGGGCATGGTTTTCCAATTCCCTGTAAGTTGCTGTTGAGCTGTATTTTTTTGCCACATTTCTTACGACAGAAACCGGTGTAAGGCGGTCTTCTTTTCCCCCTATGATTAAAACAGGGCAGGTTACTTTAGTTTCATCAACTGCAGATGCTTTTTTCGAATCAAGAAACCAGTACCCGATTTCAAATAAAGCCCGGCCGGATTCATAGACAAACCTGTCATATGTTTTTTT
>PWSG01000040.1 GCA_003564055.1 Syntrophomonadaceae bacterium | reverse complement strand
TTTAATCAGGGTGTCCCAGGTTCGAATCCTGGATGGCTCACCACCTAAAAAACACAGTGACGGCATGGGTTCTAAGCTTTTGCCGTCACTTTTTTAAAGGAATTCATTCATAACATAATCCCTGGCATTAGTTAGCGGTCATCTTAAGCCTTTTTAGGCATCTTTCCCTGTCCGTCCCTAGAAAAATAATCCTTCTTGCCGAATAAAAACTAAGACAAAGTAATAATAATTTGAATTAGTCTATTCTTTAAATTCTTTTCCACTCAAACTAAATGGAGGATACTTGTGTGTCAAGCAGTTTTCGTAAAGCAAGACTTGAATAATTTTCTGATAGTAACCCAACACGAAATTATACATGCCCTCAGGATATCTTGCCGTAAATATAGCAACAATCCACATGATAAACAAAACTATCATTGCTAAAAATCCCCATAATCCAATAACGATAAACTGGGGAATGAGAATAATTACACGAAGAAATGCTAATAATATAACTAGACGCGAAACCCTTTCGGGGTTCGAAGCATTACCAATAAAAGGATGATCTATTTCTTGCCGGGTCAGCTTTTTCCCCTGAGTTTTATCAGAAAAAAAAGATTCCTCAGGCTGTTGATCCCTTAGATACGCTAACTCTCTTTTAAGGTTTTTATTCTCTTCTTTCAGGTTTTGGTTCTCTCTTTCTGTTTCAGGTTTAACTTGTTGGCCTCCTCCGACAAATTTGCCTTTTTCCCACTTTCCAGCACGTTTTTTCCCATCAGGTGAAGTTAATGTTCCCTGGCCACCTGGTTTGTCATTTTCCCATTCACCTTCATATTTCATTCCATCTGTTCTAACCCAAATTCCCCTGCCATGCCTCTTGCCATTTTTCATTTCACCGACATATTTCGATCCGTCCGGGTAAGTATATTTTTCCATTTTCCAGTCCCCTTCCTAATTGAAAATTTTACTTTCATGTTTTATGACACTACGGATCTGCATTGCTTTATTCCCGAAAAACTCTTAGTTGCTGCTCTCAGCTCAACTATTATTAATTATAGTTCTCCTTATAGCAGGGTTTGAGTTTGCTTCATTCCCAAAATATAACGCTGCATATAAATCTCCCGCTCCACCTCTACTACTGTGCAGTTGAACAGAGGCGCATGTTAATTTAAGTTTTGTCAGAGGTTCTTTATTGCACTCTTATCCTAGCCATAAGAATCTAACTATTTTGTTAATTTATATTATAAAGCAATCACGCTATATTACAATACTCATATAAACAATACCGCTCTTTTTTAGAAGAATAGATTACTCTCAAACTGACCTTCGCTTCTCTTTGAAGCAACAGTCAGGACTGGCAAAGGTCAACTTTTCAAAGATCAAACGAATACAGATCCTTAAAATTATGATGGCAAAACCCATTGCATAAGCTTTAAAGCCATAAATCCATTTTTTCATAAGTCTCTTTCAGCACTGCACCACTCTATTGTAAAATATAGATAGAAAGAAGTTATTCCTCGGCAGCGTTAGTAATGCCGTAGCCCAGGAAGCAAAAGATTGTACTGTAGTTATAGTTAAATGAGATATTGTTTTCCTTTGTGTTTATTTTCTTAAGTAACCTGCACTCGATGGTTTACAAGGAGTAACTAGATGTATTCAAAAATATTGATAAAAGACGCTGTAATTATCACCATGAATAAAAATAATGAAGTTTTCGATTGCGGAGATATTTTAATTGAAAACGACTTAATTAAATCCGTCGGACAATCAATCCAGGATGAGATAAATAATGCAAAGATTATACCCGGTAAAGGGAAAGTGGTTATTCCCGGTTTAATTAATGCCCACAATCATGCTGCAATGAGTTTGTTTCGCAGTTATGCCGATGATTATCCCCTGATGGAATGGCTGGAAAAGAAAATTTTTCCCGCTGAAGCAAGGCTGGAGCCTGAAGATATATACTGGGGTGCTCTGCTGGCTATGCTCGAGATGATCCGGGGTGGAACAACTACTTTTGTTGATATGTATTTTTACATGGAGCAAACTGCCCGGGCCAGTATAGAAAGCGGTATGAGAGCCATGCTTTCCCAGGTCTTTATTGGGGAAAATGCCGTACCCGGGTTCAACAGTCTGGAAGACGTAAAAAGCTTTACCGAACAGTGGAACAACGCTGCCAATGGCAGGATTACAACTATTTTAGGCCCCCACGCCCCTTATACCTGTTCACCAAAGTTTTTGCAAAAAGTCCTTAAAGTAACAGAAGACACCCGACCGCTGATCCATATTCATTTATCAGAATCCCGGCATGAAGTTGAACAGTCTCTTGAACAATACAATAAAACACCAATTGCAGTAATGCACGAGATCGGCATGTTCGAACGCGATGTTTTAGCAGCACATTGCGTGCATATTACGGAAGAAGATATTGATATCCTTTCAAATAACCAGGTTGGCATTGCTCATAATCCAGGCAGTAACATGAAATTGGGCAACGGGGTAGCACCTTTAACAAAATTACTTGAGAAAGATGCCCTGATAGGCCTCGGCACAGATGGGCCCGCCAGCAATAACAATCTAGATATGTTCGAAGAAATACGCCTGGCAGCCCTGCTGCAGAAGGGTTTTAATGAAAACCCTACCACCATTACCGCTGTAAAGGCTTTATCCCTTGCTACAAGTTCCGGGGCCCGGGCTTTAAAGAAAAACGATATAGGAGTTATTGATAAAGGCAAAAAAGCCGATCTGGTATTGCTTGACTTTAATCAGCCTCACCTGCAGCCGAAAAGCGATCCTATTGCCAACATCGTTTATTCTGCAGCAGCAAGCGATGTTGAAACAGTAATCGTTGATGGTAATGTTATCTATAACAAGGGTGAGTTTCTAACCCTGGACCGTGAGAAAATAATCTATGAAGCTAACTTGAGGGCAAAACGCCTGAGACAGTAATTTAAAAAAGGCAAGACCCCGGCTCTAATAAAGAAAAACAGCGGCAGGAAACGAAAATTATTCCTGACCGCTGTTCATCTATTATAAAGCTTATTTAACTACAGCTATTTTAGTAGCGATAATGTTCGGGCTTATAGGGACCGTCTATATCGTAGCCAACATAATCTGCCTGCTCCTTGGTCATCCTGGTCAGCTTAACACCGATTTTTTCGAGGTGCAGGCGGGCCACTTCTTCGTCCAGTTCTTTCGGAAGACGGTAAACCTTGTTTTCACGGTCATTTTCAGCCAGATCGATCTGGGCCATTACCTGGTTGGTGAAACTGTTTGACATCACAAAACTGGGATGACCGGTAGCACAACCAAGGTTAACCAGGCGTCCTTCAGCCAGCAAAATAATACTGTGGCCGTCAGGGAAAATATACTGGTCTACCTGGGGCTTGATGTTTACTTTTTTAATCCCGGGGTATTTTTCCAGCTTGTCGACTTCAATTTCATTGTCAAAGTGCCCAATATTGCAAACGATAGCCTGGTCCTTCATTTTTTCCATGTGTTCTACCGTAATTACATCTTTATTACCGGTCGTTGTGACATAGATGTCTGCTTCAGGCAGAGCATCTTCAATGGTGACTACTTCGTAACCGGCCATGGCTGCCTGCAGGGCGCATATCGGGTCTATTTCTGATACGAGAACACGAGCTTTATAGGCGTCAAGCGCTTCAGCCGAACCCTTGCCAACATCGCCAAATCCGGCGACAAAAGCTGTCTTACCGGCCACCATAACGTCTGTCGCCCTTTTAATACCGTCAACCAGGCTTTCACGGCAGCCGTAAATATTATCAAACTTGGCCTTGGTGACAGAATCGTTTACATTAATTGCCGGGAAGAGGAGTTCACCCTTTTTCTCCATCTGGTAAAGACGGTTTACGCCCGTTGTTGTTTCTTCGCTTACGCCCCTCAGATCTTTAACTACAGAATGCCAGTGCTTCGGGTTCTCAGCAAGCTTTCCTTTCAGGGTTTTGTTGACAATTTGCAGTTCTTTGTTATCTGTTGCTTCATCCAGTATGGACGGTTTTTTTTCAGCTTCATAGCCACGGTGTACCAGTAATGTTGCGTCCCCACCATCGTCAACAATCTGGTTTGGCCCTGAACCATCAGGCCAGGTAAGGGCTTCAAGAGTGCACCACCAGTATTCTTCAAGGTTTTCGCCCTTCCAGGCAAAAACCGGCACACCCTTCGGGTTGTCTTCAGTCCCTCCTTTTTTAAGAGGTCCGACTACAACTGCTGCCGCAGCGTGATCCTGGGTTGAGAAAATATTACAGCTGGCCCAGCGAACATCCGCACCCAGCTCAACCAGTGTTTCAATCAATACCGCCGTCTGAATGGTCATATGTAAACTGCCGGTGATTTTCAAACCTTTGAGGGGTTTCTGATCTGCGTACTTTTCACGGGTTGCAATTAAACCCGGCATTTCTTTTTCCGCAATATCGATTTCTTTTCTACCCCAGGAAGCCAGACTTAAGTCTGCTACCTTGTAATTCATTCTTTATCGCCTCCATTTTTTAAAATAAAATTATCTCTAAACCAGGCTCATTACCTGTTATATTTTTAGCGCCATTTACCTTTCTCAAGATCCTGCTTGACGTTTCTTATCGTATCCTCGTCAAACTGGGCTCCCGTCTGCCTGACAATCTGGGCGGCAATGTACGAAGCAAGCTTCCCGGAATCAGCCAGGGAATAACCGTTGATTAAACCATAGATAAATCCGGCAGCATAGTTGTCTCCGGCGCCTGTGCTGTCTACAGCCTCAACAGCAAAAGCATCAATAAGACAGGTCTTACCGTTATGTTCGGTGACACAGGAACCATCAGCGCAATTTTTTACGGCAGCAACGACATTTCTTTTAGCCAACTCGGCAGAGGCCTTTTCCGGATCGTCAAAATCAAGCAGCAAACGCGCCTCGTCGCGGTTTGCCAGCAGTACGTCTACATGATTTTCAATTAAATCATGAAAGTCTTCACGGTGCCTTTCTGCACAAAAGGGATCCGCCACATCAAAAGCTATTTTCGTTTTATTTTTTTTGGCAGTAGCAATGGCAGCTTTAATTGCTTCTTTTTGAGAATCGGTATCCCACATGTACCCTGTGAAATAAAAGTAGTCGGCTGCAGCTATACGCTCGTGTTTGACATGCTCGGGACCGAATTCCTGGCAAACACCGAGCCTGGTGCTCATTGTTCGTTCGTAATCCGGAGTAACCAGGACAATACAGCTGCCCGTATCACCGCCGGGTACAGCTTCAAGGTCTGATAGCACTTGCTTACTTTGCAGGCGCTTAATGTAAATATCGCCCAATTCGTCACTGCCTACCAAACCGGCCAGCGCAGTTTCAATGCCTAAAGCAGCAAGGGTGATCATTGTGTTCGGGGCAGAACCGCCGCAAGAATACTGTTTTTCCCGATCACCGATATATTTCAGGATACTATTACCGCGATCGCTGTCAATTAAGGTCATAGCGCCTTTTTCAAGTTCAAGTGCAGCGATATCCCGATCGGTGGCGTGGGCAAGAACATCAATTAAAGGGTTGCCGATACCGTAAACTTTTACCCTCTCGCCTTCCTGGGCTATCATCAGCTATCTCCTCCAGATTGAATAGTGCAAACAAAAAAACCTGCTGCTCAACAGATAGCGGTAGCAGAGGTTGGTTTCAGACAATATTCGTAAAAACAGCCTTCAATAAAGCCATCCTTTAAGCCAGACAGGTTAAGTTTCTTTATTAAGTCCGCTATAAATCTACTTGCTTATATGCCCTCAACCTGATCAAGCCTTTTCCTTCTACTACTTGTTCCTTTCAATAAAAAAGCCGGATCAAAATGGCTAAGCTATCCTCATTCTCCAGCTTTTCTGCAACTTTTAAAATGTTTTATATTTAAATTATAGCACTATCTGAACAACAAGTCAAATTCGTTTAAATTAAGCGGGAAACCATAATATGGTAAAATGGTTTCCCGCTTATAGCTTTAAATCAAAGTTTTATCCCCCATGAGCGAGGTGAAACACATTAATGCTGGAATTGTCGGGTACTTCAAAGGTTGAATAATCTATTTCCTGGATTAGATGACCGTTCACGCTTACAGTAATAAGAGGTAAAACATAACCCATACTGTCCAGAACGTCCTGCACAGTCATTCCTTCATACCAGTCCAATTTATGTTTATTATTTACTATTATCATGATAAGATAACCTCATTTACTTTTCGGGCCTTTCTAATAAAGCCAATACTTCAGGTATATCAATTCCCAGCTCTTTAAGGCGTTCCTCGGTAGGCACTCCGTTTTCATCCCAGCCACGGCGTTTATAAGCAGCATCCAGGATCTGGCCATAATGTTTGTAGCGATAGTCCCTGGTTATAGCCAGTTTTTCTTCAACTGTTTTGTCCTTGGGGTCAATGCCAATATCTTCTTTCATCTGCTTATCATAACGTTCTTCACGGGAAAGATATTCTTCTACCGTGGCCGGTCCAATTGCCCTGAGTGGCGGGATATCATCTTCACGCGTACCGCGGCCAAAGTAATAGCTCATCAGACGCTGCAGATTAAATACCCGCGCTGACTGCTGTAA
>PWSG01000055.1 GCA_003564055.1 Syntrophomonadaceae bacterium | reverse complement strand
CGGAAAGGCAGGTTATGGTCATTATTTGAAGAATAATTTATTTAGGGTTACCGGTTAAGGCTGATAAAGTCGTCAATAACAGGAGAAAGCGGTGAAGTTAAGATGGATTTAGAAAAGATGTTAGAGGAGAAAAAGGTAATAATATTTGATGGAGGAACCGGGACTGAACTGGCCAAACGCGGTGTTGCGACAAGCGGAACTGCTAACCTGATAAACCCTGAGGCCATATACAATTTTCATAGTGATTATGCCGAACTGGGTGTGGATGCTTTAACTACCAATACTTTTGTTTTGAACAGAATAAGTATCGAAACTAAAGGTCTTGATATCGATCTCAGGGAGGCAAACCTGGCCGGTGTCAGTCTGGCCAGGAAAGCCGCAGGTGAAAATCAGCATGTGTTTGGAAATATCGGCCCGACTGGAAAACTTCTTGAACCATACGGTACCCATAGCGAAGGGCAGTTTTTTGATTGTTTTGAAGAGCAGGGGCGAATATTAAACGAGGGTGGAGTAGACGGTTTTATTATCGAAACGATGACCGACCTTCGCGAAGCAGTCTGTGCTTTGCAGGCAGTGCGCGCAATCACAAGTCTGCCAATTATTGTAACGCTTTCATTTGCAGACACGGAAAAGGATGGTCGCACAATAATGGGTAATACGGTGGTTGAAATTGCTGAGAAACTGGCAAAAAGCGGCGCAAATGTCCTGGGTGCTAACTGCGGAGAATTATCTCCCCTGGAGATGGCCCAAATTGCAGCTATTTATGAAAAGCATACTACACTGCCTGTTCTGATTCAACCCAATGCCGGAAAGCCAAAACTGGTTGATGACAATACTGTTTACGACATGTCTCCCGAAGATTTTGCGAAAGGAGTTATGCAGTGCGTAGACAGCGGGGCTTCCCTGGTGGGCGGCTGCTGCGGAACAACCCTTGAGCATTTAAAGGCAGTGATAGAGGCAATCAGGTAATCATTTGATCCAGCATGTAGTATAAGACATCTTTTTTAAGAGTATTAGAGCGAAAAATAAGCAGTTAAGCCGTGCCTGAGCTGAAAGTTCGATTGCAATCATAGAGCCCCGGGGTTTTACCTGGCCTCTAATTTTGACGCAGATGGAACTATCTAACTGGCATGGTAATTCTTAAGAAATAGCTTCATTTCACTGTAGTGATAGTCAGGCTGCCTTTTATGACTGTCTTTGCAGTCTTGAAAAACAAAATTAGATTGCCATGTTCAATGATAAGCGGCGCCATGGATCCGGTGGAACCGCCCCCCCTGTGGCTTAGCGGGCTATGCCTGAGAAGTTAAGTTTTATTAAGAGTAACTTTTCAAGTGGTGTATTTGCCTTTTCTTGCCTGGAATTTTGTCCTCCTTATCTTTTATGTTAAAATTGTAAAAGGAACTTACCGCAGATGCAGTGACAAAATTATACTTTTCTTTTCGCTTTTACCTTCGAAGGATAAGCTCTCACTTTGCAACTTTAAGCGGTAAGTTTAAGCTTTTGTTTTATTTTTATATTAAGAAGGTCTTTTGTGTTGTTCATTTAAGCAACAATAAAATTCTGCTTTGAAAGAAAGGTTTGTTTGCCCTGCATTTAATAGTAATTCTTATAGTGGTTCTGTTTTTCATGTGGTTTATCTACCTTAAACAGCTGCATAATTTGGTCAGGCCGTTAACGTATTATGCTGACATTTATGGCTCACCAAATTATATTGCCGGCAGTACAAGTGGTTCTCCGTTAAGTGAACTGGGTAGCCACTGCGGGTTTAAAAGTGTTCCCGGCAATAAAGCAGCCGGGTGTACTGCGCTTTACGCCACCATAACCTCATTTGGCGCAGGCCGCATTTATGATTTTGCTGTTCGCCTTTACGATGATCAGGGTAAATCTTTTTTTAAAACTGCTGAATCAAGGCAAATACATCTTAGCCCTAATTATATAGAAGAACAATCCTGGGATCGCAGTTACACGGTGAGAAACAGGTTATATTTTCTTCAGCGTAACCTTGCCCTCTGGGAAACGCAGTGGGAGGTTCTGGCAGGTGAAGCAAAAGTAAAACCTGCCTGCAAGCTTCTGCCGGTCCGGGGACGCGATCTTGAGAATCCCTATCCACATTCGAACGGTTTTACTTTTTTTAAAAAAATTAAAGGTGGTCTGCAGCTTACCAACTATCACCGCGTGCCCGGTCAAAAATTGCATGCCTTTTTTCTTCCTTCAGAAGGTTCAGAGGTAAGGAAAAAAGAGCTGCTGGGCCCCAGTATAGATTTGAAAGCAGGTGAAAAACAGGGTTGGTCGGTAATAATTTCATTTTCAGCCGACAGCGCGGAAGAAACAGTAGAGCGTGCTGAGAGGGCCCTTCGTAACCTGAAAGGTCTTAAAGGTGCAGCCGAAAAAAGGTGGGGCAGCTTTGAAAAGCTGCTGCCTGTGCCTTATCAGCAAAACAGTGAGCCGGCCAGGGTGGTCCTTAAGCTGGCGGCCTGGGCGCTGGAAAACAGCCTTTATTATCCCCGGAACAAGATGCGCCGCTGGGGTTCTGTTCCGGCCAAGGTATATTTTCCATTTATCTGGGGTTGGGATACTCCCCAGCATGTGCTGGGTTTAAGCGAGTGGAATCCGAAAAAGGCAGGCGACATTTTACTTACCCAGCTCGACGGAAACTTCAATGCTCCCCGCGAGGCAAGCTTCAGACTGAAGATTAAGGGGATCACTTTTATAGCCGGGGCACAGCGCAATTTAATTCCGAGCAAGCTAGATGACTCCCTGCGCGGCGTTTTAGATTTTTATTCCCAGCCGCCTTTGCAGTCTTGGGCTGCAGTACGTGTTTACGAGCGTCTGCAGGAAGAAGAAAAGGCGCATTTTTTACAGGAAGTGCTTACTCCCCTGCGCGAAAATCTAAGATGGTGGGAAGAAAACAGGCGTCTGCGCAGCGGCTTTTTTTCATATATAAACGGTCTTGAATCAGGTCTGGATGATAGCCCACGTTTTTATCCGCCCAGCTTCCTGCCCAGCTTTATTATCGGCGTAGTGCCAAGATTTTTTTGTGCTGTTGATCTAAATAGCTGGCTTTTCCAGTCTTATATTAATGCAGCTTATCTTAGCAAAAAAGCAGGTTTGGACGAAGAGGGCGCTCAGTATGAGGCGAAAGGTTTTGCATTAAAAGAAAGAATTGATCGGGAACTCTGGTCTGAAAAACATCAGGCCTGGCTTGACCGGCGCAATGGAAGTTTTATTGAAGTATTTACTCCCTCTATCTGGTGGCCGGCTTTTGTTGGTGCCGCTTCAGATTTGGAAAAAACAAGAGCAGTAATAGAAAAATATCTTTTAAATCGTGATAAATTTTGGGGCCGCTACGGTATTCCCAGTGTTGCTTTCGATGATGTCTCCTATAACGGAGTTAAAGACGGTTATTACTGGCGTGGACAAATCTGGATGATTAATAACTATTCCGCCCTGGAAGTTCTTTTTCGCTATGGTTACAGTAGAGAAGCGGAAAAATTGCATGACAGGATTTTAAAGACAATTTATCGCTCCGGTGGGTTGTATGAGACTTATAATGCTGTTAGTGGAGAGATCGGTTGGAGTTCACGCGGCCCCGGCGATCCTTCAGTAATGCAGTTTGGCATGTCGTCTGGCTGGGCAACCCAGATCATTTTCTGCCGTTACCAGCATTTTCGCTACATATTTCCCGAGACAAAGGAAGTAAAAGGCCATATTCAGTGGGCTGCAACAATCGATCGGGAACCGGTTTTGTCTCCGCCGAGCATTGAACCAGGCCAGCGGAAGGCAATCCTGCAGGTTGATGTGCCCGGCGAAGATGTTTATAATGTCCCAAGGCTTTTTCTGAAAAGCGAAGACAGCAGGCCTTTGCTTGAATCGGCAAACTTGAGATTGCGCTTTGATGATAAAAATGGTTTTGCCGGGCAGAATGGTGTAATTAGTTTTACCTGGAAAGGAGAAAGTTTCCTGGTCAGGCCTGGTCGGGACTATTGCTTGAAACCTTTTGCAGCATCAGGTAAAATAAGCTCTGCTTGATTTGCAGTGGTCGATAAGTATTTGCGGACAAATAAAAACATTTATTGCAGGAGGCTTCTAATTGTTAATTGGATTGTTTGCCCGTTTCTTGATTTTCATGATTTTTATCTCCGGTTCTCTCGTAATCGGTTATTCTATAACCCGTCTAATTGCCTACCTTGTTCCATATCCCCAGGTAAGCGATTTTTTTCTCTGGTCAGGGGCAGTTGTTCTTTCAGCAATAATTTTAATGGGAGTAGCTTACTCTTATGTTTACAAGGGTTTTGGATCGCAGGCTGATATAACCCGACGCAAACCGTCAGCAGGCAACAAGGTGGTATTAACTTTCGATGATGGACCCAGTGGGACCTATACTCCTGAAATTCTAAAAATCCTGGCTGACAGGGGCGCATATGCAACTTTTTTTCTTGTCGGCAAGCATGTTGAGCAGTATCCTGAAATAGCAAGGCAAATTGTTGAACAGGGCCATGACGTTGGGAACCATACTTACGGACACATTACGGTGCCTAATTCGCCACCTCCCCAGCTTACCGCCCAGATAGTGAGGACGAACCTGGTTATTCTTCAGAATACCGGGGTTTTCCCCCTCTATTTAAGACCGCCTCGGGGTTTGTATGATATGCGAATGCGGCGCATTGCCAATCTGTTAGGACAGGAACTGGTTCTCTGGAGCCTTTCTTCACAGGACTGGCATCCACGCGCTACCACGGCCGGAGTAATTCGCCGCGTTCTTGATCATGTTTCATCCGGTGATATTATACTTTTCCATGACAGCGGTTCACTGCTAAATAGTGAAGGAGCTAACCGCCGCCCGACGCTTGAGGCCCTTGGACCGATAATAGATGGATTAAGGGAAAAAAACCTGGAAATTGTTAAGCTTGAAGAGTTTTTAACATCTTGAAATTATTAAAGTTTCAAAATGTTTAACCCGGACAATACTACCATTTTCTGCCCTTTTTAAAAGGCTTTGCTTTATAAAATTTCCGGATTTCCGTAATTAATGCCAAATGTATCTACGCTTATGGTTTTTATTTTCTGATCATCTACCGGTTTATCCCGATGATTGCCTGGAACAGATACAATGCGGTCCACTTCTTCCATTCCTTCAATAACCTTTCCAAAAGCGGCATATTCCCCATCCAGATGCGGGGCGTCAGCGACGGTAATGAAAAACTGCGAGCCTGCAGAGTCGTTATGCTGTGAGCGGGCCATGGCTAGTACGCCGCGCTTGAATTTTATTTTATTTGGGTGTTTGTTAGCAGAGAATTCTCCTTTTATCTTGTACCCCGGTCCGCCGGTTCCCGATCCCAGGGGGCATCCTCCCTGGATCATGAAGCCGGGAATGACTCTGTGGAACTTAAGCCCGTTGTAGAAGCCTTTATTGACCAGGGCAATAAAATTTTTAACCGTATTAGGGGCATTTACAGGGTCAAGTTCAATCTTTATTTTTGCCCCGTTTTCCATCTCAATTACAGCCATTGGGTTTTGCGTATTCATAATCTGCTCCTTTCAGTTTAAGCGATAGGTTTTGTCGAGGTAATCAAGCGTAAAGTTATAGAGGTCTTTCTGATCACACATTGTGCCCATCATCGTGTACATTGCCGCCGAGCATTCGCAGGCATCGGGGTCTTTGTCTTCCACGTCGTGAATGCATTCGTCCAGATCTGCCAGGAAATCATCCCTGATTTTAGTATGCGCCCTGGGGTCAAGTGCGTTTCCATGAGAAAAAAGGTTGAGGGCATTCCTGGTAATTTCGTCAACATCATCTCCTGCGTGGTAAACCAACCCCCAGGATTCCCCTTTTTTCCAATTTACATCAAAGTTGCGGGCATGTTTTAACTCTGCCAGCAGCTCTGTGCGGGATTTACCATATCTTGACAAGCGATCTTCATTGGTTTCTGCCATGCATCATCCTCCTTGTTTTTGTTTTTCTTTTGTTCTGTTTAAATTGATATATTCATATGTGTGAGCGGCAATTATTTTTAATACAGTAAATATCGGAATGGCCAGGATAATTCCCAACAAACCGCCCAGGCGTCCGGCTACAAGTACAATGAGAATGATCGCCAGGGGACTTAAAGTAAGCTTGCGGCCCATGACCTGCGGTGAAATAATAAGGCTTTCCATTTGCTGCACGATGACGATAACGATAATTACCAGCAGCATCATCAGTGGCGATTCCAGGAGACCGACGATAACGGCTGGAATAGCCCCTATAAAGGGACCCAGGAAAGGTATGACGTTAGTTATCAGAATAAAGATAGAGAGGATCAGGGCATATTCTAAGCCGATTATTAAAAATCCGATATAAGCCAGGATTCCCACGCAAAGGCAGACTATACCCAATCCCTGGACATAAGAGCTAAGCAGCCTGTTCATTTCAGCCAGGGCGCTGTTGATGTTATCGGCATATTCAGAAGGAGCGAAACGAGTGACAACTCCTTCTATAAGGCCCTGTCCTTTTTCTTTTAACATGTAATATAGCAAAAAAGGTATTATTATAACAGTAGTAAAAATATTAGCGGTAAAATCAAGGATCAAGGCAACACTTGTTGCGATCTGGGTTAAAGCCCTGCTGGCCGTGTTGGCTATCTGGTCGGTGATATTATCAAT